>NZ_JBFBBZ010000014.1:7494-13164 GCF_040682935.1 Amycolatopsis sp. NPDC051061 | reverse complement strand
CCGCCGGGGCCCCCCCTCACGCCCTCCCGGCTGCCTTCTTTTAACACCTGCCAACCCCCCGTCACCCCCCCCCACGACCACCTACCTGCGGGCGGCGTCCAGGATCGCCTGGGCGAACGGCCTCGGGGCCTCCTGGGGGACGTTGTGCCCGATGCCGTCGAGGATCCGGTGCTCGTACTTGCCCGTGTACTTCGCGCGGTAGGCCTTGCCGTCCTTGGCCGCGCCGTCGAAGTCGCTGGCGATCGTGATCGCCGGGACCGTGATGGCCGGGCCCGTCGCCAGTTTCCGCTCGTACGCCTCGTACTGCGGCTCGCCCGGCGCGAGGCTCAGGCGCCAGCGGTAGTTGTGGACGACGATGTCGACGTGGTCGGGGTTGTCGAACGCCGCCGCGCTGCGGTCGTACGTCGCGTCGTCGAAGTGCCACGCCGGGGACGCCGTCTTCCAGATCAGCTTGTTGAAGTCGTGGCGGTTGGCCGCGTAGCCGGCGCGGCCGCGCTCGGTCGCGAAGTAGTACTGGTACCACCAGCCGAGTTCGGCCTGGGGGGCCAGGGGTTTCTGGTTCGCCACCAGGTTCGTGACGATGTACCCGCTCACCGCGACGACGGCCTGGCAGCGTTCCGGGAAGAGCGCCGCGATGATGTCGACCGTCCGCGAACCCCAGTCGTAGCCGCCGAGGACGGCCTGGTCGATCTTGAGCGCGTCCATCAGGGCGACGACGTCGAGCGCGACCGCCGCCTGCTGCCCGTTGCGGACGGTCTGCGCCGACTTGAACGTCGTCGGCCCGTAGCCGCGCAGGAACGGGACGATCACCCGGTGGCCGGCGGCGGCCAGGATGGGCGCGACGTCGACGTAGCTGTACGGGTCGTACGGCCAGCCGTGCAGCAGCACCACCGGCTGCCCGGTCGCCGGGCCGGACTCGTGGTACGCCATGGTCAGCACCCCGGCGTCGACGTGCTTGAGCTCGCCGAGCGAGGTGTGCTCGCCCGACCCGGCCCGCGGGTCGGGTGTGGTCGAGGGTGCGGCCGCGGGGGCGCTCGAAGACGAGCAGGCCGCCAAGGAAGTCGCCGCCAGTCCCGCCGCGAACGCCTGCCCGAACCTTCTCCTGCTGATCATCTTGACTCCTGTGCGAAAGACCGTGGGACTTTCACGACGTTAGAGCCGGTCCGGTGATCTTCGCGCCCGTCAGGTGACGCAGCGGGTGTAAGTCACCCTTCCAGGGTCTTCAGCGTCCCGGCGAGGTCGCCGCGGGAGCTCACGCCCAGCTTGGGGAAGATCCGGTGCAGGTGCGTGCCGACGGTCCGGTGCGAAAGGTACAGCCGCTGCCCGATCTCCCGGTTCGTCAGCCCGTCGGCGGCCAGCTGCGCGATGCTCAGCTCGTGCGGGGTCAGCTTCTCCCGCGCGTCCGGGCCGCGGTTCGGGCTCGACTCCCCCGCGCCGCGCAGCTCGCGCCGGGCCCGCTCGGCCCAGGCCGTCATGCCCAGGGCGTCGAACGTCTCGCGGGCGGTGCGCAGGTGCGTCCGCGACTCGACGACCCGCCGCTGCCGCCGCAGCCACTCGCCGAAGGCCAGGTGGACGCGGCCGCGTTCGGCGGGCCAGCCGGTCAGGTCGGCCCGCAGCGCCTCGGCGAACCGCGCGTCACTCGGGTCGAGCACGGCACGCGCGTACCGCAGCCCGATGTGCAGGGCGGGCGACGGCGTGCTTTTCGCCAGTGGCGCCAGCTCGGCGAGGATGTCGCGCATCGCGTCGGTCTGCCCGGCGCGGACCGCGGCCTCGGTGAGCTCCGAGACGCAGTACGCGCGCAGCGCCAGCTGGTAGGCGGGATCGGCCGGGTCGAGCAGCCTTTTCAGGTCGGCGAAGGCGTCGTCGAAGCGGCCTTCGCTCAGGTTGGTGAGTCCGCGCGCGAGCTGGACGGTGGCGAGCACCGGCCGGGCGCCCGCGGCGAGCCCGGCGCGTTCGGCCTCGCCGGCCAGGGTCTTCGCCTGCTTGTGGTCGCCGCGCAGGGCGGCGATCTCGGCCTGGACGGCGGTGGCGAGGCCGTACATGAATGGCTGGCCGGTCTCCCGGGCGAACCGGGCGGCTTCGGCGGCGACCGGCACCGCCGCGGCGAGGTCGCCGAGCCGCGCGCGGCTCCACGCCTGGACGGCCAGAGCACGCGGCAGCAGCCCGAGCCGGCCCTGGGCCCGCAGCCCCGGCGCGGCGGCCGCGGAGAACCGCGCGGCGAGGTCGAAGGCGCCGACCTGCAGGGCGGCGCTGCCCAGGTACCGGTCGACCTCGGGATCGGCGCCGGTCGCGCCGACGAGCTTGCGTAGGTTTTCCAGGACGGCCCGCCCGCGCTCGAACGGCGCGACGTAGGCGGTGACGGCCACGACGCGCGGATCGTCGTCGGGGATCGGCAGCCGGTCGGCGACGTCGAGCAGGGCCTTCCGGGCGGCGGCGCCGGGCTCGGTCCAGAAGCACCGCATGGCGGCGCTCCAGAGGATCCGCAGGGCGGCGACGGTTTCCCCGTCTTTCGCGGCATTTTCGGCGGTGACGGCGAGTTCCGCGACGCGGGCGGGGTCTTCGCGAACGCCGTCTTCGAACTCGCTGAGCAGCCGGCTCGCGATAGCCCGCTGGTGCTTGCCGGCGGGTTTCGCGGCGTGCACGAGACGTTCGGCGGTCTCCCGGCGTCCGGAGTCGACGGCCAGCTCGGCGGCCTTCAGCAGCCGGTCGGTCCGGGTCGCGGAGTGCTCGCTGAGGCGGGCGGCCTGTTCGAGCGCGGCGATGGCGGCGGCGGCCCCACCCCGGTACCGGGCCCGTTCGGCGGTGCGATCGAGCTCGGCGGCGATGGCCTCATCGGGTCCCGCGGTCGCGGCGGCTTGGTGCCAGGCGCGTCGGTCGGGCTGGTCGTGCAGGGCTGCGGTGAGGGCGAGGTGGGCGCGCCGCCGGTCGGTCGGGGTGGCGGCCGCGGGAATGGCCGAGCGCATGAGGGGATGGCGGAAGGTGACGGTGCCGGCGGAGAGTTCGACGAGCCGCGCGTCGACGGCGGGGGCCAGGATTTCGGGCTCGACGGCATCGGTCGCCAGGAGCGCGCCGGTCGCCGTCAGCGTCTCCGCCAACGAGGTCGTCTCGTTCAGCGCCGCCACCAGCAACGCCGTGCGAGTCTCTTCCGGCAGCCCCGTCACCCGCGCCGTGAACGTCCGCTCCAGGCGTTCCGTCAACGGCAGCACCGGGTCGAGCCCGTCCAGCTCGGCCAGGCCCAGCGGCAGCTCCGTCAACGCCAGAGGATGCCCCGCCGCCTCCGTCAGCAGCCGGGTCCGCACCGCCGGGGCGAGGCCCGGGGCGACCGCGTCCAGCAGGTCCGCCGCGTCGTCCGCGCACAGCCGCTCCAGGACCATCGGCGCCAGCCCCGCGTCGAGCAGCGGAGACGACGCGCCGTCCCGGAGCGTCGCCACCAGGACGATCGGCTCCGTCTCGATCCGCCGCGCCACGAACGCCAGGACGTCCGCGCTCGCCCGGTCGAGCCAGTGCACGTCCTCCGCCACCAGCAGCAACGGCTTCGCGGCCGCCTCTTCGGCCAGCAGCGTCAGCGCCGCGAGCCCGACCAGAAAAGCGCTCGGCGTCACACCGTCCGCCAGCCCCAAGGCAGTCCGCAAAGCGTCCCTCTGGGGCGCCGGCAGCTCCGCCACCCCCGCCCGGACCGGGTGCAGCAGCTGGTGCAGCCCGGCGTACGCGAGGTTCCGCTCGGCCTCGGCCCCGGTGGTCCGCAGCACGCGCAACCCGGCGACCGACGCCGCGGCCGCCGTCTCGGCCACCAGGGCCGACTTCCCGATGCCGGCTTCGCCGCGGATCACCACACCGCCGCGGTCTTCGGGACCGTCGACGAGCTCGCCCAGCTCCTTCAGCTCGGCTTCCCGCCCGTGCAGCACCATGGAACCGACCTTACCCAACCGGTGTTTCCGCAGCTCAAGGCCGAGTGACGTACATCGACAGCGTCATCCGACGGGCGCGGGCGCCGCACCCGGCCACCTAGCTTCGCAGCGTCCACACAAGCGACCCGAGGAACCGATGAGACGCATCCCGAAGTTCTTGGCGGCCGCCGTGCCGCTCCTGCTGACCGGCCTGATCCCGCTCGCCCCGAGCGCGGCGGCCGCGGCGCCGGCCTGCGCCCCGGTCCCGATCTCGGCGCCCGCCGGCGCGAAGATCGAGTCGGTCACGGCCGAACACAAGACCGCGTACTGCCAGCTCACCCTCACGCTGACGCACTCCGGCACCGACCACGTCAAGGTCGCCGTGGCCCTGCCCGACACCGGCTGGACCGGGCGGCTGCAGGCCCTCGGCGGCAGCGCCTACGCCGCCGGCAACTTCGACGGGCTCGCCCAGGCCGTCAAGGACGGCTACACCGGCGTGACGACCGACGCGGGCGTGTCCCTCGACGGGCTCGACACATCGTGGGCGCTGACCGCCGACGGCGACGTCGACCAGACGCTCCTGACCAACTTCGCCACCCGTTCGGTACACGAAGAGGCCCTGATCGGCAAGGCCGTCACGCAGCGGCACTACCACCGCCCGGTGACGTACTCGTACTGGACCGGCTGCTCGACCGGCGGCCGCCAGGGCTACTCCGAAGCCCAGAACCACGCCGACGACTTCGACGGCATCCTGGCCAACGCCCCCGCCGTCGACTGGACGCAGTTCGCCGTCGCGACGCTGTGGCCGCAGGTCGTCATGAACCAGAGCCACGACTTCCCCGGCAATTGCGTGCTCTCGGCGTTCCGGACGGCCGCGGTCCAGGCGTGCGACGCGCGTGACGGCGTCACCAACGGCATCGTCGACCGGCCGGACGAATGCAGTTACGACCCGCGCAGCCTGATCGGCGCGAAGGTGGTCTGCGAGGGGCATGAGTTCACCGTCACGGCAGCGGACGCCGAGGTCATGCGCAAGATCTGGGCCGGCCCGACCGACGAGCACGGCCGCAAGCTGTGGGCCGGGCTCCCCAAGGGCGCGGACTTCACCTGGCTGGCCGGCACGACGCCGGGCCCCGACGGGACGCTCGTCGCGCCGGGCTTCCCGGTGGCCGTCAAATGGGTGCAGTCGTTCCTGGAGAAGCAGGCTGACTTCGACACGTCGAAGCTGACGTACGGCCAGTTCGCCGACCTGTTCCGCCAGTCGGTGCGGGAGTACGACGACGTCATCGGCACGTCCGACCCGGACCTGTCGGCGTTCCGCCGTGCCGGCGGCAAGCTGATCACGTTCGTGGGCGCGAACGACCAGCTGATCCCGCCGGGCGGCACGCTGTCCTACCGCAAGCAGGTCGAGCGGACGATGGGCGGTGCGCAGCGGGTGAACGACTTCTACCGGCTGTTCCTCGCACCGGGTGTCGAGCACTGCTTCGGTGGCGGCGGCCCGGAGCCGACGAACGCGCTCGGGCAGCTGGTCGGCTGGGTGGAGCACGGCCAGGCCCCGGCCACGCTCGCGGCGGCGTCCGCGGACGGGAAGACCCGGAACCTGTGCCCGCTCCCGTCGGCCTCGCGCTACACGGGTGGCGACCCGGCGACGGCGTCGAGCTACCGCTGCCGCTGACCCCGAGCGCCCCAATGTGGCCTTGGTTGCGTTGAACGCACCCAAGGCGGCCTTCGGTGCGTTGAAAGCCACAAAAGCCAACAATTGGGGCGGGTGTTCATTAAATTTGGG
>NZ_JBFBBZ010000014.1:0-7484 GCF_040682935.1 Amycolatopsis sp. NPDC051061 | reverse complement strand
ACCCATGGCGGCCTTCGGTGCGTTCAACGCACCGAAGGCCACATTGGGGCGCTGGAGGACTGGACTTGCGGGTCCAAAAATCGCTAGGCACGCTGAAGTCATGTCACTCGATCAGTACTACCTCCTCGGCCGCTCGGGCCTGCGCGTCAGCCGGCTCGCGCTCGGGACGATGAACTTCGGCACCGGCGGTTTCCACGCCGCCTACGGGAAGACCGAAGACGAGGCCCGCCCGATCTTCCGCAAGTACCTCGACGAAGGCGGCAACTTCCTCGACACGGCGGACTTCTACACCGCGGGCGAGAGCGAGACCATCGTCGGCCGGCTCATCGCCGAGGCGAAGGTGCGCGACCGCGTCGTGCTCACCACCAAGTTCACCAACAGCGTCGACCCCGGCGATCCCAACGCCGGCGGCAACGGCCGCAAGCACCTGGTCCGCGCGCTCGAAGCGTCGCTGCGCCGGCTGGGCACGGACCACGTCGACCTCTTCCTGCTGCACACGTGGGACCGGCTCACCCCGGTCGAAGAGGTCGTGCGCACGCTCGACGACCTCGCCCGCGCCGGCAAGATCCGTTACGCGGGCCTGTCGGACGTCCCGGCCTGGTACGCGGCGCGGGCCCAGAGCATCGCCGAGGCGCACTCGCTCACGCCGATGATCAACCTGCAGCTGCCCTATTCCCTGGTGCAGCGCGAGATCGAGACCGAGCACGTCCCGATGGGACAGCACCTCGGCCTCGGCGTCACGGCGTGGAGTCCCCTGGCCGGCGGCTTCCTCACCGGCAAGTACCGCGACGGCGGTGCCGGTCGGCTCAGCGACGCGCAGACCTGGACCGAACGTGACTGGCAGCTGCTGAAGCCGCTCGAGGAGGTCGCGGGCAAGCTGGGCGTCACGATGGCCCAGGTGGCGATCAACTGGGTGGCGACCCAGCCGGGCATCGCCTCGGCGATCGTCGGGGCGAGCAGCGCCGAGCAGCTGGACAAGAGCATGGCGGCGCTGGACTTCGAGATCCCGGCCGAGCTGCGGGCGGTCCTGGACGAGGCGAGCGCGGTGCCGCCGGCGTCGGTGTACCGGATGTTCACGGCGCAGTACCAGAACTGGATCGTCTCACCGGACACGAAGGTGGGCGACAAACCGGACGGCTACGCGCCCGCGATCCGCAACTGGGTGTAGCGCAGGCTCTGAAGGCCACCACTAGCTGCCCTGATGGTGGCCTTCAGGGACTTCCCGTCAGCCCGCGACCACCTCGCCGCCCTGGACGATGTGGCGGAAGTGCTTCGGCTCCGCCAGGACCCCGAGGTCGTCCAGCGGATCCCCGTCCACCACCAGCAGGTCCGCGTGCGCGCCCACGGCCAGCGTGCCGATCTCGCCCGACAGGTTCAGCAGGTCCGCCGCCGTCGACGTCGCCGAGCGGATCACCTCCAGCGGGGTCTGGACCTCGCCGCGCAGGCGGAACTCGTGGTTCTGGTGGCGGTGCATCCCGCCCAGCAAATCCGTCCCGTACACCAGCTTCACGCCGCCGCGGGCCGCGCGCTCCAGAGCCGCCATGCCCGCGCCGAGGACCTCGTCGACCTTGCGCCAGCTCGACTCCGGGAGGCCGTGCTCGCGGCCCTCCTCCTTCAGCGCCCAGTACGTCACCAGCGTCGGCACCAGGTACGCCTCCTGCGAGAGGAACAGCGAGACGCTGCGGTCGTCCAGCAGGTTGCCGTGTTCGATCGAACGGACACCCAGCTCCAGCGCCCGGTTCACCGCGCGGGCGGTGTACGCGTGCGCCGCCACGTACCGGTTGGCCGCCGTCGCCTCCTCGACGATCGCGCTCAGCTCGTCGGCCGAGTACTGCGTCGAGTCGATGCGGTCGGTCGGGGACGCGACGCCGCCCGAGGCCATCACCTTGATGTGGTGGGCGCCCTTGCGCAGCTCGTCGCGGGCGGCCGCGCGGACCGCGTCGACGCCGTCGGCCACCCGGCCCAGCCCCGCGCAGCACGGGTGGTCGTCCTTCGCGTGCGTGCCGCGGGTGCGGCTGTCGCCGTGGCCGCCGGTCTGGCTCAGCGCGCGCCCGCAGAACAGCAGCCGCGGGCCGCGGAACAGCCCTTCCGCCTGGGCGTCGGCGAGGCCGTAGTCGGCGCCCGACGCGTCGCGGACCGTGGTGAACCCGCGGTCGAGCATCCGGCTCATCGTGCGAGCCGCGTGCGCGGCCTCGTAGAACGGTGACGACGACGACAGCGAGCCCAGGTCCGCCGTCGACGCCGTGACGTGCACGTGCGCGTCGACCAGCCCGGGCAGGACGACCGCGCCCCGCACGTCCAGCTCAGGCACGTCGGCTGCGGCGAGCCCCGGCCCCACCTCCACGATCCGGCCGTCGGAGCAGCGCAGGTCGCCTTCGGAGTACTCCCCGGACAGCGGGTCGAGCAGGCGGGCGTTGCGCAGCAGCAGGGATCCGGTCACCGGTTCTCCTCCTTTTGATCAAGCAGGGCCAGGTCGAGCAGGGCGGACACGGCCAGCGGCGCGAGCGATTCGGCCACCACCACCGCATCGTCGTCGTAAGCGCCTTCCGCGTCGAGGATGTTGAGCACCCCGAGCGTCCGGCCGTCGGCGATCACGGGCACGTTGATGATCGAGCCGCAGCCGAGGCTTTCGATCAGGTCGTGGTCGGCGAAGATCTCGCGCACCGCCGCGCGATCCGGCCCGAAGTACGGCTCCTGGGCGGTGATGCACCGTGCGAGCCAGCCGGCCGCGACCTCGACGGTCTTCTCCCCGCCCACCGGGTACTCCGCGGGGTGACTGCTGTGCACCCGCTTCAACGCGCGACGCTCGGGAACCCACGCGAGCACCGTGAACAGCCGCACGCCGATCGCGTCGCGCACCCGTTCCTCCACAGTGGACAGACTCACTTCGTCATCTCCTTCGCGGCGGCCTTCGGCGCGCCGTGTTCGGTCAGTTCTTCCAGGGACCGGCCGGCGGTGGACAGGCCGAAGACGAGCACGCAGAGCACGCCCGCCGCGAGGACGGCCGTCGTCAGGCCGAAGACGCCGGCGAACCCGAGACTCGCCGAGGACAGGCCGATGATCGTCGGCGCGAGGATGCTGCCGACCCGGCCGAACGCGCTGGACAGGCCGGTGCCGCTGGCGCGGATCCAGGTCGGGAACACCTCGGGCGTGTAGGAGTACACGCCGGCGTAGGTGCCGTTGAGGAAGAACGACAGCACCGCCCCGGCGAGCGTGATCGACCACGGCGCACTCGTCTGGCTCAGCCAGAACGCGCTCACGGCCGAGCCGGCGAGGTACAGCGCGATGGTGTGCTTGCGGTCGAGGCGTTCGGACAGCCACGCGGCGGAGAAGTACCCGGGCACCTGGGCCAGGTAGATGATGATCGAGAACTCGAAGCTCTTCGTCACCGTGATGCCGCGTTCGACGAGCAGCGTCGGGATCCACGAGAAGAAGCCGTAGTAGGAGAACGTGATCACGAACCAGACGGTCCAGATCACCGCCGTCCGGCGCCGCATCGCGGGGCTCCACAGGAACTTCAGCGCGCTGAAGAGGTTGACCTTCGGGGTCTCGGTCGCGGGCTGGGCGTCGGCGGGCGGCACCGGCGGGAGCGTCGTGCCGGTGGCCTTCTCGACGTCGCGTTCCAGCTTGGCGACGACGGTTTCGGCTTCGGCGGCTCGCCCCTGGGCGAGCAGGAACCGCGGCGACTCGGGCAGCGACCGCCGCCACCACAGCAGCATGACGATCGGCAGCGCGGTGACGAGCTGCGCGATCCGCCAGCCGTCGTCGAACGACGGCACGACGAACCGGCCGATCAGCGCGGCGGCCACGAACCCGAAGGAGAAGAAGCCGGCGAGCGCGCCGACGAACCAGCCGCGCCGCTTGGCCGGCACGAACTCGGACAGGAACGGCGCGATGATGGCACTTTCCGCGCCCGCGCCCGCCCCCGCGAGCACCCGGGCGCCGAGGAAGATCTCGTAGTTGGGCGAGAAGGACGCGATGACGGAGAACAGCGCGTAGAAGGCCAGCGCGTACATCATGACCTTCTTGCGGCCGATGCGGTCGCCGAGCAGGCCGGCCGCGATCGCGCCGAAGAGGAAGCCGAACGGCGTCGCCGAGCCGATCAGGCCGAGCTGGCCGTTGTCGAGGCCCCACGCCGCCTTGGCACTGGGCAGCAGGAAGGCGACGACCGCCGAGTCCATGCCGTCGAAGGTGTAGCCGAGCCCGCCGATGAGCAGCAGCTTGTAGTGGGGCCGGCTCAGCGGGAGCCGATCCAGTCGTGCCAGCAGGGTCATGGGGGAACGCCTTCCGTGTCGGGCGCCGGGGAGTGCGGACAACGTATACTGCGTTTTCAAGATTTTGCAACGTTCATTGCAAGACAACATCCCTGCGTTACGGTCTACGCGACCTGAGGGAGGGGACGAAGTGGCGGAAACCGACGACGGTTTCGAAGCGTGGCTGCGGGACCGGCTGCCCGAGCGGGGGCTGCGGCCGAAGTCGGCCTCGGTGCTGGAGGTGCTGGTCTCCCAGCCGAGGCGGGCCTCGTTCGGCTCGACGGCCGAGCTGGCGCAGCTCGCCGGCGTGAACGTCGCGACCGTGACGCGCACCGCGCAGGCGCTGGGCTTCGCCGGCTGGCCGGCGTTGCAGCAGGAGCTGCGGGCCCGGTACATGTCGTCGCTGAGCGCACCGCAGGTGGCCGAGGAGCACCGCGGCGTCGACTCGCCGGGCTCGGCGTCGCTGCGCCGGGACCTCGACAGCCTCGCCCTGCTGAACCGGCGCTTCGACGAAGAGGTGCTCCGCGAGGTCGCCCGCGCGATCGCCGCGGCCCGCCGGACGCTGGTGATCGCCGACGGCAGTTACGCGGCGGTCGGCATCGCCTTCGCGCACAACGCGCGTCTCGCGGGCTACGACGTCCACGCGGTGACAGCGGGCGACGCGGAACTGGCGAACCAGACGGCGAAGCTGACCTCGGACGACGTGCTGGTGGCAATCAGCTTCTGGCGCCTCTACGAGAGCACGGTCCTGGCGGCGAGCGAGGCCAAGAGCCGCGGCGCCCGGGTGTTCGCCGTGACGGACGCGGCCAGCCCGGCCCTGGCGGGCGCGGTGGAGCAGGTGCTGATGGTGCCGGCGGAGGGCGTCACGTTCTTCCCGTCGCTGACCGCGGGCATGGCGCTGGTCCAGGCGATCGTCGCCCAGCTGGCGGCGGTCGACCCGGCGCGGACGAGCGAGTCCATCGAGGCCGCGGAGGCGATGTGGTCGCGGTTCGACCTGCTCCACCGGCGCCCGTCGACGCCCTCGTGAGTGGCAAAATGGGGGTCATGAGTCCTCGCATCGGCCTGCTCTACCCGACGCGCGATTGCGGTGAGGACGACTTCGCCGCCTTGTGCCGCCGGCTCGACCCGGCCATCGACCTCGACTTCGCCTACGTGGACTGGGGTCCGGGCATCGGGCGCGTCGACGAGCTGGACGCCGCGGGCAAGACGGCGGCCGTGCGGGAACTCGGCGCGCCCGAAGGGCTCACGAAGGCCGCGGACGGGTTCGCCACGACCCCGGACGTCGTCAGCTGGGCCTGCTCCAGCTGCAGCTTCACCCGCGGCCTCGACGGTGCCCGTGAGCAGGCCGAAGCGCTGAGCGCGCACCTCGGCGTCCCGGCGAGCAGCACCTCACTGGCCTACCTGGCCGCGCTCGCCCGGCTGGACGTCGATCGGGTCGCCCTCGCGTCCGTCTACCACCCGGACCTGACCGCGGTCTTCGCCGGCTTCCTCGCCGAAGCAGGCGTGACGACGGTGCACGCGGTCTCGGCCGACGCCGCGTCCGACCGCGCGCTCGCCGCGTGGGACGGGCGGCAGATCACCGACCTCGCCGTCGCGGCCGACCACGACGACGCGCAGGCGGTGCTCGTCCCCGAGACCGCGCTCCACACGACGCCGTTGCTCGCCGAGCTGGAGGACCGCCTCGGCAAGCCCGTGCTGACCGCGACCGCCGTCACGGTCCGGGACGCGCTGGAGCGAGCCGGCGCGGCACCGGAGCGTGCGGGACTCGGGACGCTCTTCGCTAGGCACGCCCGCCACCCGCCGAGCTCATCCGCTTCGTGAACCGCGCCGCGACGTCGCGCAGCTTCGTGTTCGTGTTCTGCGACTCGATGATCAGACGCTGCATCGCCGCGTCGTCGCTCACCCGGTGGATCAGCATGAGCATGCCCTTGGCCTGCTCGATCACCGCGCGCGTCTCCATCGCGTGCCGGAGCTCGTCGGCGAGGAGACGGGCCTCCCGGTAGCGGCGGGTCAGCCGCAGGACGGTTTCCACGCACAACGTGAACAGCCGCAGCACCTTCGTGTCGAATTCGTGGTACCCGTGGGCCCCGAAGCCGAACAGCGTGATCGCGCCGACGAGGGTGTCGTCCACCCGCAGCGGCACCGCGAGGTAGCTGCCCACGCCGAGTTCCCTGGCCGCGAGGACGAACTCGGGCCACCGCTCGCCGGTGTCGCCGACCGCGACCCGCACGACCTCGCCCGTGAGCGCCGAGAGCAGGCCCGGACCGTCGGCCGCCGCGTACTGCACGTCGTCGATGCGCCGGGCGCGCTCGTCGGTGAAGGCCGCGGTCTGCGTCGCGCCGTCGCGGACCACCAAGATGCTGGCCAGATCGGCGTCGGGCACCACCCGGACCGCCTCGCCGCAGACCGCGTCGAGCAGACCCGGCGTGTCGGACACCGACTCGAGGACTCCGACGAGATCGGCCAGGACGGCGTTGAGCTCGTCGACCCGCTCCGCCATGCCGTCGCCAGTGGTCGGCACAGTCCCACCTCTCCCCATGCTCCAGCGGCGAGCAACGGGAAAGAGCTCGCCAGCAGCGTCAACCGAACCACCGCTGGCGTTTCAACGGGTCCGGGAGAACTCTACCGGCCGCTTGCCGTCGCCCGCGCCGGGCCGCGCTCGTGACGGCGTTTGTCGGCGCTCACGGCGGGTATGCCGCCAGGCACGCCCCCGGAAGTACCCGGGCGGCGGCAGGTGAGGAGGCCGGCATGGCCGAACAGGAGAACCACCACGGCTGGGCACCCGACGTGGCAGGAGACGACCCCACCGCGGCCGAGGCCGCCGACAAGGCCCGCGCGGCGAGCGGCTCGCCCGGCTCCGAAGTCGCCGCGGACGGGACGCAGTCCCCGACGGACATGGAGCCGGATTCGGGTGACAGCGGCCGCCGGGGTGCCGAGGAGATCGCGGCGGACGAAGGTCGCGAGGCGGAGGGCCACAAGGGCGTGTCGCAGCGCCCGTACGGCTCGGCGGACTGAGCAACCGCACGCCGCGCGCCGGTAAGTCGCGCCCGGCGCCCCCGGTAACCACGCTAGCGGAAGGCACCGACAAGTTTCGGCGCCTTCCGCGCGTGCTCGCCGGCTTGTCCACAGCGCCGGTCAAGCGCCCCAATGTGGCCTTCGGTGCGTTCAACGCACCGAAGGGCCCCTTGGGTGCGTTGAGCGCAACCAAGGCCACATTGGGGCGCTCTGGCT
>NZ_JBFBBZ010000013.1:0-231889 GCF_040682935.1 Amycolatopsis sp. NPDC051061 | reverse complement strand
GCGTGGTCACGTTTCCGTCGCCGACGACAACACCAAGCCCGCCTCAGTCACTACAAACGACGCGGCTACCCACTCACCTGACTGCCGTTGCAGTACTAGCCCAAAGCCGTGAAGGCCACCTTCAGGAACTTGAAGTTCCTGAAGGTGGCCTTCACGGCTTTCAGAGGGTGTCCCAGAGGAGGCGCTGGGCGCGGTCCGGGTCGGCGACCGTCGTGGAGACGTCGTCGAAAAGGCGCGTGACGCGGTCTTCCGGTGTGTAGCGCGGCCAGCCCGGATCCCCGGTCGCGACGAACCGGACCCACGCGTCGCACATCTGCGTCGCGATCGCCTGCATCCGCTCGGCCGGGAACGTCCGGCCGGCGAACAGGAACCGCCAGTTCTTGTTGCGGATGTCGTCGAACACCAGCGGCAGGTCGAGCCCGTGCGGCGCGCCGAGGCCGCGGCCGCGCGGGGCGATCCGCCAGTCCAGGCGGTACATCCACGCGTCCGGCTGCTTCTCGGCGAAGCGGATCGCCGGGATCCACCAGTCCCCCGCGGTCAACGCGCGGTTGCGGATCTGGTCCTCCGGCCAGTCCGGCAGCAGCCCGGCGTAGGCCGCGACGGCCTTCTCCACGGCGGAAGCGTCCAGCATCGTCGAACCGACGCCCAGCAGCTTCGCGCCGCCCGACTGCAGCCAGCTGAACAGGTCTTCCTCATCGGCCGTCGTCCCGATGAGCAGCGGGACCTCGCGGACGGCGTCCAGCGGTCGTTCCGGCAGCAGCTCGTCGCCGACGACCACACGGTAGGTCACCTTGGTCCCCGACGCCGCCGAAACCCGTTGCTGCGCCTGAAGAATTTGCTTCACCGGTAGGGTGGCGAGGTCGCCCGGGGCAGCGTCCAGTTCGGACAGGACCGCCGAAGCGATCGCCGCGCCTTCAGCCGGCGTGTGCACCACCGAGCCGACGCCGGTGCCGCTCTGCACGATCGCCTGCCGGACCAGGCCGCGCGTCGCGGGCACGGCCAGCAGCGTCCCGACCGTGCGGCCGCCGTTGGACTGCCCCGCGAGCGTCACGCGATCCGGGTCGCCGCCGAACGCGCCGATGTTGTCGCGCACCCACTCCAGCGCGGCGACCTGGTCGCGCAGGGACAGGTTGGAGCCGGCCACACCGGGCAGGTGCAGCATGCCGAGCACCCCGAGCCGGTAGGCGACGGTCACGACGACGACGCCTCGCCGCGCGAACGCGGACCCGTCGAACTGGTGCGGCGCGCCCATCACGCCGCCCCCGCCGTGGATCCACACCAGCACCGGATACGACCCGGGCGACGCCGGGGCGTAGACGTTCAGGTAGAGGCAGTCCTCGTCGCCGGTGAAGCCCCGCCCGGTCAGCTCCGGCTGCGGCGCTCGCGGCGCCCACTCGACGGCCTCGCGGAGACCGGACCACGGCGCCGCCGGCCGGGGCGCGCGGAACCGCAGCTCCCCCACCGGCGGCTCGGCGTAGGGCACGCCGAGGAACGTCCTGACCCCGTCCCGCTCGGCGCCGCGCAGGGCGCCGGCCGCGATCTCCACCGTCGTCACGCCTCCAGCCTATGTGCGGCCACCTGGGCTGAAGGTGCCCTTCGTCGCATCTGACGCGGTGAAGGGCACCTTCCTCTCGTCACATGAGAGCAAGGTGCCCTTCAGCCCTGGCCAGGTGACACGGGCCGCGAGCGGCGGGTAATGATTACCCCGTGCACATCGCGGCAGAGATAGTGGCGCTGGTCGTGACCGTCCTCGTCGTCAGCGCGGTGGCGCGGCGGCTGGACTGGTCCGCTCCGCTGTGCCTGATCGCCGTCGGCGTCGGCGCGTCGTACGTCCCCGGGGTGCCCGAGTACCACCTCGACCCCGAGGTCGTGCTGCTCGGCCTGCTCCCCCCGCTGCTGTATTCGGCGGCCATCCAGACGTCGCTGGTCGACTTCCGGAAGAACCGCGGGGCGATCGGGCTCATGTCGGTCGGGCTGGTCGTGTTCACCGCGTTCGGCGTCGGGCTCGTCGCCTGGGCGGTGATCCCCGGCCTCCCGCTGGCCGGCGGGATCGCGCTCGGGGCGATCGTCGCCCCGCCGGACGCGGTCGCGGCCAGCGTCGTCGCCCGCCGGGTCGGCATGCCGCGCAAGCTGATCCGGCTGCTGGAAGGCGAGAGCCTGTTCAACGACGCGGCCGCGCTGGTCGCCCTGCGCACGGCCATCGCCGCGCTGGCCGGCTCGGTCAGCTTCTGGCAGGTCGGCGCCGACTTCTTCCGCGCGGCCATCGGCGGGATCGTGGTCGGGCTGGTCGTCGGGTTCGCGGCCGCGTTCATCCGCGCCCGGCTGAACGAGCCGGTGCTGGACACCGCGCTGTCGTTCGCGGTGCCGTTCATCGCCTACATCCCGGCCGAGGCGATCCACGGGTCCGGCGTGCTCGCCGTGGTCGTCGCCGGGCTCATCCTGGGGCACAAGGCGCCGAAGATCCTTTCCGGCTCGGCCCGGCTGGCCAGCAGGCTGAACTGGCAGACCATCGCGTTCCTGCTGGAGAACATGGTCTTCCTGCTGATCGGCCTGCAGCTGCGGCGGATCCTGTCCGAAGTCGGCGAATCCGGGCTGTCGCTGGCCGTGCTGACCTGGATCTGCGTGGCGGTGCTCGCCGCGACGATCCTCACGCGGATGCTGTGGCTCATCGGGATCGGCACCGTGAAGCGGCTGGAACGGCGGCTGCTCCCGACCAAGGCGAGGGTCAAGATCTGGCCCTGGCGCTACTCGGCGGTGATCTCCTGGGCGGGCATGCGCGGCGTCGTCACGCTCGCCGCGGCCTTCGTGCTGCCGGCGGACACCCCGCAGCGCGCCGTGCTGGTGCTCGCCGCGTTCGTCGTCGTGGCCGGGACGCTCGCCCTGCAGGGCATGACGCTGCCGCCGCTGATCCGGCGGCTGCGCCTGCCGCGGCCGGACCCGGCGGAGGACGCGCTCCAGGAAGCGTCCGTGCTGCACGACATGACCACCGCGGCGCTGGCGAAGCTCGAGGAGATCCAGCGGCCCGACGACCCGCCGGAGATCATCCAACGCATCCGCGACCGGCTGCAGAACCGCTCCGACTCCGCGTGGGAGCAGCTCGGCAGGCAGAGTGTCCTGGCCGAGACCCCGAGCGACGCCTATCGCCGCCTGCGGATCCAGCTCCTCGACGTGGAACGCGAGCAGTTCCTGAAGGCCCGTGACGCCGGCAGCGCCGACGACAACGTCCTCCGGAAGGTCCTGGAACAGCTCGACATCGAAGAGTCCATGCTGGACCGGGACGAGGAAGAACCCGACGTGGAAGGCCGCGAGCTGCGCACCCCGGCCGCGACGGCCGGTTCGTGCAAGCACCTGGCCCACGAGTGGACCGACAAGGAGCCCAGCTCGGAGGACGCGTGCGCCGCCTGCCTCGAGGAAGGCACGACGTGGGTGCACCTGCGGATGTGCCTCAAGTGCGGCAACGTCGCGTGCTGCGACTCTTCGCCGCGGCGCCACGCCACCCGGCACTTCCACGAGTCCCGCCACCCGGTGATGCGCAGCTTCGAGCCGGGCGAGACGTGGCGATGGTGTTTCGTGGACAAGCAACTCGGCTAACCTCGGGCCCATGAGCACGCCCGAGCAGGAGATCGAATACCGCCAGCACCGCTTCAGCCCGCCGTCCGGCGCGACCGAGATCTTCCTGGTGCGACACGGTGAATCGGCTCCGGCTCGCGGGGACAACCCGTTCCCGCTGGTCGACGGCCAGGCCGACCCGGAACTCGCGCCCGACGGCCGTGACCACGCCCGGCGCGTCGGCGACCGGCTCGCCGGCGAGCGGATCGACGCGATCTACGTGACGACGCTGCGCCGCACCGCGGAGACCGCCGCACCGCTGGCGGAGAAGCTCGGGCTGACCCCGGTCGTCGAGCCGGACCTGCGCGAGATCCACCTCGGCGATTGGGAGAACGGCCTCTTCCGGAAGTACACGACCGACGGCCACCCGATCGTCGATCGGCTGTGGACCGAGCAGCGCTGGGACGTCATCCCGGGCGCGGAGTCCGACGAGCGGTTCGGCGCCCGGCTGCGCGGCGCGCTGACGCGGATCGCCGCCGCGCACCCCGATCAGCGCGTCGCCGTGTTCACCCACGGCGGCGTGATCGGCGAGGTGTTCGCGCAGGCCAGCCGCTCGGTCGAGCGCTTCGCGTTCCTCGGCGCCGACAACGGGTCCGTTTCGCACCTCGTGCTGCACGGCGACCACTGGATCATCCGGCGCTTCAACGACACTTCGCACCTGGCTACGCCGCTCGGCTGAGCTTTCCCGCCGCGACGAACTGCACGGTCACCAGGATCGAGACGGCTTCCGCGGCGAGCAGCCCGATCAGCACCAGCACCTGCGTCAGGCCCGCCTGGATCGGCCCGGCGCCGCCCAGCAGCACCCCGACGTAGGCGCCCGGCAGCGTCACGAGACCGACCGTGCGGGTCTGGTCCAGCGCCGGGATCAGCGCGTGCCCGGCGCTCGGACGGCAGATTTCCAGGGCGGCCGCGCGCGGCAGGAACCCCAGCGCGAGGGCGGCTTCGTACTCGCCGTAACGGGCCTTCAGCTCGTCGAGCGCCCGGCGCGCGGCCTGCGACGTCGCGGTCATCGCGCCGCCGATGACGATGCCGGCGATCGGTACGACGGCGATCGGCTTGAGCGGGACCACTCCGGCGCCCAGGATCAGCGCGAGCACCGGCGCGACGCCGGCCGCGATCGCCAGCGCCGTCCACGGCAGGTTCGCCCAGGTGCCGGCGCGGCGCGCCGACGTCACCGCGGCGATGCCGAACATCAGCAGCACGAACAGGCCGGTGAGCGGAACCGACCGCAGGACGGCCGTGATCACCAGGGAGACCAAGGCCAGCTGCACGACGGCGCGGACGGCGGCGATCAGGACGTCGCGGCCGCGGCCGAGCCCGCCGGCCTGCACGACCGCGGTGCCGGCGACGGCGAGCAGGACCAGCACCGCCACCAGGGCGGGCCCGAAGGTGATCGCGGCGTCGTTCACGCCGCCCATTGTGGGAGTCAGACGGCGCAGCTGAACTGGCGGCCCGCTTCGGCGACGGTCTTCTCGGCGACGACGACGCCGTCGACGACGATCCGGCAGCGCAGGTCGCCGGGCCCGGGGTTGCGGGCGGCGATGCTGTAGAACTCGGTGCGCCCGACCGGGCCGACGCGGGTGAATTCCGCCGACCACGGCGTCGTCACCTCGGCGTGCTGGGTCAGCGCCGAGCCCGCGGCGGCGTAGGTGACGTCCCGGGCGCCGTGCGCGCCGAGCAGCTCGTAGACGACGGAGTGGCTCGTGGTGGCGACCGCGGCCGGGACGACGACCGCGGCGGCCACCGGCTCGTCCTTGGCCGGTCCGCGGGTGGTCCGGGGCACGACGAACGCCGTCACCGCGACGGCCGCGGCGAGCACCCCCAGGACGACCACGACGCTGCCGGCCGACCTGGCGCGGCCCGGGCCGTCACGGCCGGGGCGGATCGCGGGGGGAACACCCATGGAGAGGTCTTCTCTCGTCGCGCGCACTTCCGTCGAGTGCGTCGTCTACATCTCGCCGTGACCTCACTGCGCGTTAGCCGCGATGGCCGAGATGTCCAACTTTCACCCAATCGGGTGCCTCGGCCGCCCGGTCCATTCCACGCTGTTTTTGTCGGACCCCGGGTGCATCATCGGGGGCGTGTACGAAGAGGCGGCACCACCGGCGCCGTTGGCGGGCGTGGCGCGCTGCGTGTGGCGATCGGCTTCGGCGGGACCGAAGCGGATCGTCCCCGACGGCTGCCTGGACCTGGTGGTCGGCGACGGCGGGGTGTTCATCGCGGGCCCGGACACGGCGGCGTGGTCGTCGGTGACCCGGCCGGGGGCCGAGCTGCGCGGGGTCCGGTTCACGCCGGGTCGGGCACCGGCGGTCCTCGGCGTGGCGGCCGATGAGCTGCGCGACCGCCGGGTATCGCTGGACGAGCTGTGGGGGCGCGCCGGGGAGGTGCTGGCGGAGCGGTTGCTGTCGGGCGAGCTGACACCGGCGCAAGCGGTTGCGTCCCGGTTGTCGGAGGTGCCGGAGGCGGACCCGGCGGTGGCGGCACTGATCGCGAGGCTGGACGCGGGGGCGGCGCGGGTCGCGGAGGCGGCGGCGATGGTGACGGGAGCTGGTGAGGCCGCCGCGGCACCGGATGTCGCGGCCGCTCGGCTCGAAGAGCCCTTCGCCGTGAGCGAGCGGCGGCTGCGGCGGCGGTTCGTCCAAGCCGTCGGGTACGGGCCGGCCACCTACCTCCGCGTCAGCCGCTTTCAGCGAGCCGTCGCGCTGGCTCCGCGGGTTCCGGGGCTCGCCGCGCTGGCCGCCGCCGCGGGGTACTCCGACCAGGCGCACCTCAGCCGGGACTGCCGGGCGCTGACCGGCCTGACCCCCCGCGCCTACTTCCGCGGACCCTCCACTGTGGACTTGACCCACGGTGATCGGCTCCGTTCGGCGTAACCCGTGCGAGCAACCGGAAGTGGGACCTCACCCAGGAAGGTAAGCGGACGGTAAACGACTACCAAGAGCGCTATCCTCCCTTCGACCGGTGATCAGGGAGGGCGTGTGGCCACCATCAGCGACGTCGCGGCGAGGGCCGGCGTCTCCACGGCGACCGTGTCGCGCGCGCTCAACGGCAAGTCCACTGTGGACCCGATGCTCGCCGCGCGCGTCCAGGAAGCCGCCACCGAGCTCGGCTATCACCCGAACGGGTTGGCGCGGAACCTCCGCCGCCAGGAGACCGCCGTTCTCGCGCTGATCATCTCCGACGTCGAAAACCCGTTCTTCACGGCCATCGCGCGCGGCGTCGAGGACCTCGCGCAGCGGTCGGGCTACTCCGTCGTGCTCTGCAACTCCGACGAGAACGAGGACAAGGAGCGCCGCTACATCGAGGTCGCGCTGCAGGAGCGGGTCGCCGGGGTGGTGCTGTCGCCCACCGGCCGGTCGACGAACGTCGAGGGCCTGCGGCGCCAGGGCACGCCGCTGGTGGCGGTCGACCGCCCGCTGCCGGCCGACGCGGGCGACCAGGTCCTGGTCGACACGCGCCACGCGGCCGCCGACGCCACGCGCCACCTGCTGGCGGGCGGCTACCGCCGCATCGGCTGCCTGACCGGACCCGCCGGCGTCCGCACCGCCGACGACCGCTTGGCCGGGTACGCCGACGTCGTCGGCGAGGCGAACGTCGTGTCCCGGCGCGCGGAGTACCGCGCCGAGGGGGCCCGGCTGGCGGCGCTGGAGCTGCTCGACGAGCCGTCCCCGCCGGACGCGCTCCTGGTCGCGAACAGCACCATGGCGATCGGCGTGCTGGAGGCGCTGTCGTCGCGCGGCCTGCGCTCGGGCCGCGACGTCGGCATCGTCTCGTTCGACGACGCCCCGTGGACGACGCTCATCGACCCGCCCCTGACGGTGGTCGCCCAGCCGGCGTACGAGGTCGGCCGCGTCGCGGCGCAGCTCCTGCTGGCCAGGATCACCGACAGCAGCCGCGAAGCGACGACCACGACACTCGAAGCCCGGCTGATCGAGCGCAAGAGTTCCCGCCGCTGACGCTGGCCAGGCCGCACCCGAAGGGTCGGCTCGCGTACCCGGACGGTCGGCTCGCGTACCTGGAGAGTCGGCTCGCGTACCCGGACGGTCGGCTCGCGTACCCGGACGGTCGGCTCGCGTACCCGGACGGTCGGCTCGCGTACCTGGAGAGTCGGCTCGTGCGCACTCGAGGGGTCGCGTGGAGCGACGTGCCCGGGGGGCCGGCTCGTGCCAGGCCCCCCAGGCACGCCCCACCCCCTGTGTCCCCCATGGCCGGCGCCAACCCGCCGGATCCTGTGAGCACGGAGCGGAAATCGTTTACTCACCCGGAACGTAAGACCGGGGAAGCGCACTGTCAACCTGGACAACGTCGTCCGATCCGGGGAGACTGACGGGAAGTTGCCTACTCAACGTGTTGAGTGATGTGCGTCAAGTGTCGATCTCTGGTGAATTCACCCACAGTCAGGGCAAGAAACCGCACGAACCCGCACACGCGCGCTGTTTCGGGTTAACCTGAGCCACATGTCTGTAGCGCTGGAGAACATCCTCGCCAAGGCGGGCCTGAAGGTCGACGCGAACGAGTTCCTCACGCTCGTCGAAGACGCGGCGCGCAGGCTGTCCCCACCGAACCCGGATCCCTCGCACTACTTCTCCGCCGACCAGCGCGCCGCGCTCACCGACGTCGGCCTCGACCTTTCGCCGCGCCGCGAGGGCGAACCGGACTTCCGGGCGCGCACCGTCGCCGCCCACGCCGTGCTCGCCGAAGGCGCGCTCAGCGTCAACGAAGCCGCGAAGGCCCTCGGCGTCGACGACAGCCGGATCCGCCACCGCCTCAAGGAAGGCAGGCTGACCGGCTGGAAAGACGGCGGCTGGCGCCTGCCCGCGTGGCAGTTCGCCGGCTCGGGCGTGCTGCCCGGCCTCGAGGTCGTGCTCAAAGCCCTCCACGGCGACCAGCCCGCGCTCGTCGTCGCCGCGTTCATGAGCACCCCGCAGCCGGACCTGGTCATCAACGAGCATCCGGCGACCCCGCGGCAGTGGCTCCTGTCCGGGGGTGACCCGGACCACATCGCCCGCCTCATCGCCATGCTCGGCTCGCCGTTCTAGGCTGGAGCGCCCCGAGCAAGATCACCGACAAGGACGGACCACCCCCGACCCATGGCCCGGCTACCGCTGCCGCCCGCCCGATCCGTCCTGGTCCGGCAGCTGAACCGCGCCAACGACGTGGTGACGGTCCAGCCCACGACCAGGCTGGTACGGATCTTCACGGCGCACGGCAACCACCCCCAGCAGTGGAATTCGTTCCGCTACACCGGCCCGCTCCCCCACGGCCGGTTCGACCAGCAGTCGCCCGGCCGCGGCGGCGCGCCGGTCACCGATCCCGCGAACGGGGTCCTCTACTTCGGCCTCACGGTCCGCACCTCGGTCGCCGAGGTCTTCCAGACGAGCTCGGCGGTCGACCGCCGCACGCGCGGCCCCCGGCTGGTCGTCGTCCGCCCGACGCGCACGCTGCGCCTGCTCGACCTGACCAGCCTGTGGCCGACGCGGGTGGGCGCGTCGCAGGAGATCTCGAGCGGCCCGAAGAAGCTGACGCAGGCGTGGGCCCGCGCGATCCGCGGCGCGTTCAGCGACCTCGATGGCCTTTGGTACCGCTCCTCGATGGACTCCGGCGACCCGGCGATCTGCCTGTGGGACCCGCCGGCGGGCGCGGCGCTGCCGATCGCGCCGGACGTGCTGCTGCCGCTGGACCACCCGGGCCTGGACGTCCCGCTCGGCCGGGTCTGCGAAGAGCTGAACTACACGCTGCTGAACTGAGCCTCGAGCAGCGGAACGATCGCGCTCAGGTCGCTGGAGTCGACGACGTGGGTCGCGACGGCGCGAGCGGCCGCGCTCGCGTTGAAGCCGATGCTCATCCCGACGGCGGCGAAGAGCGGCAGGTCGGACCGGCCGTCCCCGACCGCGACGCACCGCTCGGGCGCGATGCCCTGGGCCAGCGCGAAGTCCCGCTTGCCATACTCGTCGAGGTGCTCGGCGACGTCGCCGGTGTAGCGGCCGGCTTCGGCCGCGGGCACCGGCCCGCAGTACGCGGCGAACCCGAACCGCGCGGCGAGCAGCTCGCCCACCGGTGTCCACGCGAGCGTCGTCAGGATCGGGCGCAGGCCGCGTTCGTGACACCACGCCACCGTCTCGGCGATCCCCTCGACCAGCGGCAGGGACTCCAGCCGCGCCCCGATCTCGGCCTCGGTGTGCCCGGCCCAGCCGCGGGCGTCGATCACCGACGCCTCCTGGTTCGTCATCAGGCCCGCATCGTACGCCGCTTCGGCCGCGACGAGCTCGGCTTCGTGCCCCAGCACCGCGGCCACCCACGCGCACGAGCTCGTGCCGGGGACCAGCGTGCCGTCGACGTCGAAGCAGACCAGGCCCTCAGCCAAGGGTGCCTCGCGGACAGACGAACCCCACGATCTCCGACGCGATCAGCCCCGCCTGCTCCGCGGGATCGGCGTCGAGGATCGCCCGGGTCTCCGCCTCCGACGTCCGGAAGAACGCCACTCCCGTCACCGGCAGCGAAGACGACGGCTCCGGCACCGCGCCCGCGAACAGCAGCGACCCCGCCGCCTGCTGCTGACGCGCCGAGGACAGGTGCCGGGCCCGCAGCTCGCGAGCCATCTCCTCGGAGATCTCGCCGGCGCGAGGACCCGCCCGGAACAGCACCATCCGCCAGGTCTCGAGCTCGAAGTCCACCTCGGGCACCGTCATGGGACGACGTTCGCAGGCGCCCGGCGGCAAAACAAGCTACAGATGCCGCGCCCACCACTCGAGGATCGCTTCGAAGCGCTGGAGGCGGTGCCGCGGACGCCCGGACCGGGACAGCTCGTGCCCCTCGCCCGGGAACAACACCATCTCCGCCGGCGCGCCCGCCCGCCGCAGCGCCACGAACATCCGCTGCGCCTGCTCCAGCGGGCAGCGCCAGTCCTGCTCCGAATGCACCACCGCGAACGGGATCTTGATCTGCGCGGCGTAGGAAAGCGGTGAACGCTCGCGCTGCACTTCCGGCGAAGCGCCGATGTACGCGTCGACGAACGTGTAGCCGATGTCGGAACTGCCGACCATCGAGTCCCACGCGTTGACCGCGCGCTCGCTCCAGGCCGCCTTGAACCGCTCGCCGTGGTGGGCCGCCAGCCAGCTCGTCATGAACCCGCCGTACGAGCCGCCCATGATGCCCACGCGCGAGGCGTCGAGGTCCGGCCGTTCGAGGGCCTTGTCCAGCAGCGCCAGGACGTCGTCGACGTCGACCGTGCCGAAGGCGTGCGTGATCGCGTGGCCGTGGGTCTGGCCGTAGCCCGCCGACCCGCGCGGGTTGCCGAGCACCACCGCGTAACCCGCGGCCGCGTACACCTGCGCCTCGTCGAACACCGCCCAGTCCTGCTGGGTGAACGGGCCGCCGTGCACCACGCGCAGCACCGGGTGCGGTCCCTCACCCTCGGGCAGCACCAGCCAGCCGTGCACCGGGTAGCCGTCCGGCGCCGTGGTCTCCAGCTCCACCATCGGCCGGATGCCCTTGTCGCGCAACGGCTTCGAGTAGTCCGTCAGCACCTGCGGGACGCCGTCCCGGAGCAGCACGACCTCACCCGACGTCGACGGCGTCGCGATCACCGCGGCCAGCACCGAGCCGTCCAGCGTGAACGAGCGCAGGGCGGTGCGGTCCGCGTAAACCACCGGCAGGTCGGCCAGCGGGGCGTCCGCGGCGTCGACGGCGACCGCGCGCAGCTCCACCGCGCCGCGGTTGCGGACGGCCACGAGCACGTCGCCCTCGCGCGGCGCCGGCGGGCCCGCCGAGGCCTCGCAGTCCACGGTTTCGATGTCGGTGAGCCGGCGCGCCTTCACCGGGCCGGCGCCGAACTCCGGGGTGGCCGCGTAGAGCCCGGTCATCGCGGCTTCGTGGTGCTCCGCGAAGGACTGTCCGAAGTAGAACAACGTGCCGTCGGCCGCGAACACCGGGCGCTCCGCGAACCCTTCGCCCCGCACGAGGACCTCGGGCTCGCCACCTGAAGCGGAGATCGCGCAGATGTCGCGGAAGTCGCTCTCGGCCGCGCCCCAGTCCGGCAGCGCGGTGAAGACGACGCGGGTGCCGTCCGGCGTCCACACCGGGTGGGTCACGTCGTAGCCGTCGCCGGTCAGCGGCTCGGGCTCCGCCAGTTCCGCATCCAGGGCGTCGACGACGAACAGCCGCTGCATGCGGTCGCGCAGGAACCCGATGTCGTCGATGCGGTAGTCCATGCGCGTGATCCGGCGCGGGGCCTCGGCGGCCGGCTCCGGCGTCTCGTCGTCGGCATCCGCCGTGCCGTACCGGCCGGCTTCGGGCACCCGCGCGGTGAAGGCGATCCGCCGGGAGTCCGGCGCCCACACCGGCTCGCCGACGCCGAGGTGCAGCGACGTCAGGCGGCGCGCGTCACCGCCGTCGGCCGGCATGACGTGCAGCTGCGGGCTGCCGTCGGCCCCCTTGCCCTCCCCCGCGCGGAGGAACGCCACCCAGCGCCCGTCCGGGGAGATCGCGGGCGCCGCGTCGCGTGGACCGTGCGTCCACGCGGACTCGCCGCCGTCGAGCGGGACGCGCCGCAGCGAGCCGTGCACGGCGTTCGTCTTCAGGTCGGGCTTCTTCAGCGCGGTGAGCAGCAGGTCCCCGCGCAGCGCGGGACGGCCGGGGACGACGAGGTCTTCGATGTCGGCAGGACGCACGTCCTCGACCGTACCCGAAATCCTTAGCGCTGCGAACGACCTTCGTCGGGACTTACGCGGCGACCTGCTTGCGCTCGTCGCGCCGGGCCTTCGCCAGGCTGGCCACCGTGGTGACGGTGAGCACGACGATGATGACGCCGAGGGAGACCCAGTTGTTGATGTCCAGCCAGTCCGGCACGACGTGGTACTCGTGCAGGGCGTGCAGGAACAGCTTCGCGCCGATGAACGCCAGGATCACCGCGAGGCCGTAGGTGAGGTAGACCAGCTTCGTCACCAGCCCGCCGAGCAGGAAGTACAGCTGCCGCAGGCCCATCAGCGCGAACGCGTTGGCGGTGAAGACGAGGAACGCCTCCTGGGTGATGCCGAAGATCGCCGGGATCGAGTCGACCGCGAAGAGCAGGTCCGCCGAGCCGATGGCCACGATCACCAGCAGCATCGGCGTGATCATCCGCTTGCCGTTCAGCTTCACCGTGTAGTGGTGGTCGTGGTAGTCGTCGGTCACCGGGGCGAACTTGCGCACCTGCCGGGTGACGGCGTTCTCGTGGTACTCCTCGTCCTCGCCCTTGCCGCGCAGCATGCTGACCGCGGTCCAGACCAGGATCGCGCCGAAGAGGAAGAACACCCAGACGAACTGCGCGATCAGGGCGGCGCCGATGGCGATGAAGACGCTGCGGAAGGCCAGCGCGAGCAGGATGCCGACCAGCAGCACGCGGTGCTGGTGGATGGCGGGCACCTTGAACGACGCCATGATGATCATGAAGATGAACAGGTTGTCGACGCTCAGCGAGTACTCGGTGATGTACCCGGTGAAGAACTCGACACCCGAGTCGTGCCCGGCGAAGTACCACACGCCCGCACCGAAGAGGACCGCGCAGGAGACGTAGAAGATCACCCAGCGAGCGGCTTCCCCCGTGGTCACTTCGTGCGGCTTGCGATCGACGATGACCAGGTCCAGCGCGATGAGCGCGAGCAGGCCGCCGATCGTGGCGATCCACAGCCACAGGGGGACATTCATGAAACCGAAACCTCCGGATAGCGCGCATGAGCAACTAACCGGAGGTCTCTTCCGCCGGTGAACACAACCGGCCGACGGTGCCGGGGGCGCAGGCCACCGTGCTGACGACACCGCCGCGAAGGAATACTCCCCTCACAGCGCGTCCAGTTTGCCGGTTCTCCCCGGCCGAGCGCCAGCCGGAATCGCGCACGTCACCGTGTTGGTCCTGTAATTTCGGTCACCTCGGTCCACCAGGCGGTCACGAGCGTGTGATCGAGGTGAGCCGGTGAGGACACTCTCAGGAAACTTCACATACGGTCACCCCGTGCCCCGACTCCCGCTCCCGCGTACCCGCGGAGCCCGCCTCACCGCGCTCGCCGTCGTCGTCGTGGTCCTGGCCGCCGGCGCGGTCTTCTGGATCACGCGGCCCGCCGCGCCCGCGCCGGTGCCCACCCAGGACGCGTTGATCGACATGCCCGCCGCCCCCGGGTCGGCGGAGCAGGTCAAGATCGACACGACCACCTACCTGCCCGCCACCGTGCCCGCACCCGCGGTGCTGCTCGCGCACGGGTTCGGCGGGGACAAGAACAGCGTCGCCGACGACGCGCGCGAACTCGCCCGGAAGGGCTTCGTCGTCATGACGTGGTCCGCGCGCGGGTTCGGCAAGAGCACCGGCAAGATCGGGCTCAACGACCCGGACGGCGAGGTCGCCGACGCGAGCCGCCTGATCGACCGGCTCGTCGCACAGCACCAGGTGACCACCGACGCCGGCGGCGACCCGCAGGTCGCTGTCACCGGGGCCTCCTACGGCGGCGCGCTCTCGCTGCTGCTGGCCGGCACGGACAAGCGCGTCGACGCGATCGCCCCGGTGATCACCTACAACGACCTAGCGCAGGGCCTGGTCCCGAACGCGGCGACGCCCGGCCTCGAGGCCTCGGGCACCCCGGCCGCCGGCGCCTTCGCGACCGACGGCGTCTTCAAGAAGAGCTGGGCCGGCATCTTCTTCTCGGCCGGTTCCGGCGCCGCCTCCAGCGGCTCGCCGTCGGCCGAAGCGCCGGAAGCCGGGCAGCAGACGGACGCCGGGTCCACCGGCGCCGCCGGGAACGCCGCGGCGGCCGTCCCGGCCGTGCCCCCGGGCGCGGGCGGCGGTCGCCAGAGCGGGCCGGCCGACCCGTGCGGCCGGTTCACCGCCGCCGTCTGCCGCGCCTACACCGAGCTCGGCACCACCGGGCAGGCGAGCCAGGCCAGCGTCGACCTGCTGCGCCGCGTCTCCCCCGTGTCGGTGACGAACCGGATCTCCGTGCCGACCCTGCTGGTCCAGGGCGAGAGCGACACCCTGTTCGGCCTCGACCAGTCCGACGCCACCGCGCGGCAGATCACCGCGGCGGGCGGCAAGGTGCGGACGATCTGGTACACCGGCGGCCACGACGGCGGCAAGCCCGGGCCGCAGCTGCGCGCGAAGATCGCGGACTTCCTGTGGACCGCCGTCCAGGGCGGCGACCCGGGCACCGGGTTCAGCTACGACGTCCAGGGCACGTTGCGCGCCAACGGAACGCCATCGGTCCGCACGGTCAACGCAGACACCTACCCCGGGCTGACCGGCCCGGCCACCGAGCGGCGGCTGCTGGCGATGGCCGGCCCCGCGCAGGCGATCGTGCGCCCCGCCGGGGCGAACCCCTCGGCGGTGAGCGGGATCCCCGGCCTCAACGGCGTAGCGAGCAGCACGTCGCGGCTGGGCGCGCTGTTCAGCAACGACCCGCCGGGCCAGGCCGCGCAGTTCACGACCGCGCCGGTGGACGGGCAGGTCGTCGTCAGCGGCTCCTCGACCGTGCGGCTGCGGGTCGCCGCGGACCCGGCGCACCCGCAGCCGGACGCGGTGCTGTTCGCGAAGCTCTACGACGTCGGCCAGGACGGCTCCCGGGTCCTGCCGGCCAACGCGATCGCGCCGTTCCGGGTGAGCGGGCTGCCCGCCGATGGCACGCCGGTCGACGTCACCGTGACGCTGCCCGGCATCGTCCGGCCGATCGAGGGCGGGCACTCGCTGCGCCTGGTGATCGGCACGACCGACCAGGCGTTCGCGACGCCGGCCGCGCCCGCGGTGTTCCGGGTCGCGCTCGCCGGCGGCACCGCTTTGGCCGTGCCGGTCGTACCCGGGACGTCCGTCGGCTCGCCGGCCCCGGTCGGGCAGCTGGCCGGCATCGGCGTGACGCTGGTGATCGCCCTGGCCGTGGTGCTCTTCGCGGCGCTGCGCCGCCGCCGGGCCACCGACGTCGATCCGGAGCTGGCCAAGACGCCGCTGGTCATCGAGGGGCTGCGCAAGGAGTACCCGGGCGGGTTCGTCGCGGTGAACGACCTGTCCTTCCGCGTCGAGCCGGGCCAGGTGCTCGGCCTGCTCGGGCCGAACGGCGCGGGCAAGACGACCACGCTGCGGATGCTGATGGGCCTGATCACGCCGACCCAGGGCCAGATCCGGGTCTTCGGGCACAAGATCACCGCGGGCGCGCCGGTGCTCTCGCGCATCGGCTCGTTCGTCGAAGGGTCCGGGTTCCTGCCGCACCTGTCCGGCCGGTCGAACCTCGAGCTGTACTGGGCGAGCACCGGACGGCCGGCGGAGAAGGCGCACTTCGCGGAGGCGCTGGAGATCGCCGGGCTCGGCACGGCCGTCGACCGGCGCGTGCGGACCTACAGCCAGGGCATGCGGCAGCGGCTGGCGATCGCGCAGGCGATGCTCGGCCTGCCGGAGCTCATGGTGCTCGACGAGCCGACCAACGGGCTCGACCCGCCCCAGATCCACCAGATGCGCGAGGTGCTGCAGCGGTACGCCGCGACCGGGCGCACCGTGGTGGTGTCCAGCCACCTGCTGGCCGAGGTCGAGCAGACCTGTACGCACGTGGTGGTCATGCACCGCGGCGCGTTGGTCGCTTCGGGCGAGGTCGGCGAGCTGGCCGCGGCCGGCGGCGAAGCCACGTTCCGGGTCGACGACCCGGCAGCGGCCGCCGCCGCGCTGAAGGCGGCCGACGGGGTCACCTCGGTCGACGTCGACGGCGATCTGGTGCACGCCGACCTCGACGGGCTGCCGCGCGCCGAGGCGGTCGCGGCGCTGGTTCGCGCCGGCGTCGCGGTGGAGCAGGCCGGGCCGAGGCGCCGGCTGGAAGACGCGTTCCTGCAACTGGTCGGAGAAGAGTCGTGAACAGCTCGCAATCGGGTGTGCACACCGATCCGCACGCGCTCGACGAGCTGAGCGACGTCGCGTCGCACGAGCACGCCGGGGTCGGGCCGGACGGCGCCGTCGAGGGCTACAGCGCCCGGCGGACGCTGCGGCTCGGCGTCGAGCTGCGGCGCCAGCTCAAGCGGCGGCGCACGCAGTTCCTGCTCGGCTTCGTCGCGATCCTGCCGTTCATCCTGGTGCTCGCGTTCGAGGCCGGGCAGTCGAACCCGAACCGGCGCAGCGGCGGGTTCGTCGACCTGGCCACGGCGTCCGCGCCGAACTTCGTCGTGCTGGCGCTGTTCGTGTCCGGAACGTTCCTGCTGCCGATGATCGTCGCGCTGTTCTTCGGCGACACCATCGCGAGCGAGGCGTCGTGGTCGAGCCTGAAGTACCTGCTGGCGGTCCCGGTGCCGCGGCAGCGGGTGCTGCGGCAGAAGGCGATCGTGTCCGGGCTCCTGTCGGCGGCGGCGCTGGTGCTGCTGCCGCTGGTGTCCCTCGGCGTCGGGGTGCTCTGGTACGGCGCGGGCGACGCGATCAGCCCGACCGGCGACGCGGTGTCCTTCGGCGACAGCCTGCTGGCCATCGCACTGTCCACTGTGTACATCATCCTGCAGCTGGCCTGGGTGGCCGGGCTGGCCCTGGCGCTGAGCGTGTCGACCGACGCCCCGCTGGGCGCGGTCGGCGGCGCGGTGCTGGTGGCGATCCTGTCGCAGATCCTCGACCAGATCACGGCGCTGGAAGGGCTGCGCAACTACCTGCCGACGCACTACGCGTTTTCGTGGATGGACCTGATCTCGACCGACGTCGACTGGACCAACCTGGCGAGCGGCCTGCTTTCGGCGGTCATCTACGGGACGGTGTTCTTCCTCTACGCCGGGCGGCGGTTCGCCCGGAAGGACATCACCAGCTGATGACCGCCGTGGTGGAGGGCCACCGGCCGCCCGCACCGCTGGTGAAGGCGTTCAACGTGGTGCTTCGCGCGCTGCTGCCGAGCCCGCTCGGGCGCGGCGTCCGCGAGTTCATGCTGCTCGCCTTCACCGGCCGCCGGTCCGGACGCCGCTACCGGGTCCCGGTGACCGCGCACCGCGACGCCGGCGGGCTGTCCGTGCTCACGCCCGCCGGCTGGCGGCTGAACTTCACCGGCGGCGCGGACGCCGACGTGACGTTCGCCGGGCGGACCACGCGGATGCACGGCGTCCTCGTCGACGACGAGGACGCCGTCGTCCGGATCTACCTGGACCGGATCACCGAACTCGGGCTGCGCGGGGCGGCGCGGCAGATCGGCCTCCGGTTCCCGGCCGGCCGGCTGCCGACGGCGGCCGAGGTCGCCGGGTTCGTGCGGCGGGAGCACTTCGGCGTCGTCCGGTTGAGCGGCCGGACCTGAGCGTCCGGGGTACGGTCGGGCCGTGCCGATCACCTTGGACAGCCACCACGACGTCGCCGTGCTGCGGATCGACCACGGCAAGGCCAACACCCTCGACAGCGACTCCTGCCGCGACCTCGTGCTCCGGCTCGAGGAGGCCTCGCAGGCCCGCGCCGTGGTGCTCACCGGCACCGGCCGCATCTTCTCCGCGGGCGTGGACCTCAAGCGGATCCACGACGGCGGCGCGGCGTACGTGTCGGAGTTCCTGCCGCTGCTGTCGGACGCGCTGCTGGCCGTGTTCGGCTTCCCGCGTCCGGTGGTCGCCGCGCTGAACGGGCCCGCCATCGCCGGCGGCGCCGTGCTCGCCGCCGCGTGCGACCACCGCGTCCTCGGGCCCGGCACCATCGGCGTCACCGAGCTGCTGGTGGGGGTGCCCTTCCCGCTCGCCGCGCTGGAAATTCTGCGCTGCGCCTACGGCACGGCCCCGCTGCCCGCCCTCACCTACTCGGGCGAGGTCTACGGCGGCGAAGACGCCCTCGCGCGCGGCTTGGTCGACGAGCTGGCTCCCCCGGACGAGGTGCTCGAGCGGGCGCTGGCCGTCGCGGCCCGGCTCGGCGAGCTGCCCGCCGAACCGTTCGCGCACACCAAGGCCCAGCTCCGCCAGCCCTTCCACGAGCGGATCGCCGAGCACCGCCACACCGACGACCCGGAGGTCGAGCGGCAATGGCGCTCGCCCGCGGCGCTCGCCGCCGTGAAGTCCTATGTGGACGAGGTGCTCCGCTAGGCGGCGCGCACGCCGCTCTCGGCGAGGGCCTTGATGCCTTCGACCGTCTTCTGCATGTTGCCCTGCAGCTCGCCCAGCCGCATCGCGACGATCTCCTCCTCGTGCTCGGGCATCGAGCCGATGATCGTCGTCAGGTTGGACGGGCCGGGACCGATCTGGGCCCACTGGCGCAGGATCGTGCCGTCGCCGTCGGGGACGAGTTCGAAGCGCCACGACGCGGCCGGGTTCGTCACGTCCATCACGGCCCACGCGAACAGCCGCTCGGGCTCGTAGCCGGTCACGGTCGAGACCGTCTCCCACTCCCCGGCGACCGGGTGGGAGTTGCGGCCGCGGAACTGCGCGCCCAGGCCGGGCTCGGACCCCTCGACCCAGCCACCGCCCTGGAACTCGTTCGAGAACCGGGCCGGCAGATCGATGTCCAGCAGCCAGGACCAGACCTCGGCCGGCCGCGCGGCGATGCGGACTTCGACCTGGGTCGTAGGGCAGTCGGAAACCTTCATGGCGGACCCCTCGCTCGATGCCGGTGCCTACGGCTTCGGACCGTAACGTGGTGCTGATCACCCGGACAACTCGCACGGTGCCCGCGGTTGCGCACGGTGGAGGACGCGCGCGCCACCCGCCGAAAGTCGGAATCTGACCGATTCTGCGCCCGGACAGCCGATTGCCGACCGCGGCCGGTTCTGTGAGGGTCCCACGGGGAGATCCGAAGCCGGGGAGGGTGCGTCCATGCGCAGACTGTTCACCGCCGTCGCGGCGGCCGTGCTGGCCGTGGTCGGGCTCGCGCCCGCCGCGGGCGCGGCGACCGACATCGAAGCCGCCCTGCGGAAGATCCCCGGCCTGACGATCGTGCAGGAGGACCCGGCGCCGGCCGGGTTCCGGTTCTTCGAGCTGACCTTCACCCAGCCCGCCGACCACCGCCACCCCGGCGCGGGCACCTTCCAGCAGCGGTTCACCCTGCTGCACCGCGACTTCGCCGCGCCGACGGTGGCCTTCACCAGCGGCTACAACGTCAGCACCGCGCCGAACCGCTCCGAGCCGACGCAGCTCGTCGACGGCAACCAGCTTTCGATGGAGTACCGGTACTTCACGCCGTCGCGGCCGCAGCCGGAGAACTGGGCGAAGCAGCTGACGATCTGGCAGGCCGCCGCGGACGAGCACCGCGCGGTGCAGGCGTTCAAGGCGATCTACCCGGGCAAGTGGCTGGCCACCGGCGGCAGCAAGGGCGGCATGACCGCGACGTACTTCCGGCGCTTCTTCCCCGACGACGTCGACGGCACGGTCCCCTACGTCGCGCCCAACGACGTCATCGACCCGATCGACGTCTACAACAAGTTCCTGTCCCGGGTGGGCGACGACCCCGGGTGCCGTAACGCGCTCAAGGCCATCCAGCGCGACGCGCTGAAGCGGCGTGACGAGCTGGGCGTGATCGCCGCGGCGGACGCGGCCAAACGCGGCCTGACGTTCTCGATCGTCGGCTCGGCCGACAAGTCCCTCGAGATCTCGGTGATCGACTCGTACTTCGCGTTCTGGCAGTACCAGAAGCAGGCGGACTGTGCGACGGTGCCGGCGCCGGGCGCGCCCGCGGCCGACGTCTACGCCTGGTACGAGAAGGTGGAGAGCCTCAACACCTACTCGGACCAGGACCTCGAGCCGTTCATCCCGTACTACTACCAGGCGGCCGCGCAGCTGGGTTCGCCCGAGGCGTACGACGGCTACCTGCGCGACCTGCTCCGCTACCCCGGCGCCGACCAGCCGAAGACGTTCGTGCCTTCGTCGGTCAAGATCCCGCGGTTCGACTACCTGGCGATGCCGGACATCGACTTTTGGGTGAAGTCCCGCGGCACCCGGCTGCTGTACGTGTACGGCTCGAACGACCCGTGGGGCGCCGAGCCGTTCGAGCTGGGCTTCGGCAGCCGCGACTCGTACCGCTACTACGTGCCGGGCGGCAACCACGGCTCGAAGATCGCGCAGCTGCCCGCGGCCGACGCCGCCGCGGCGACCGCGACGGTCCGGCGCTGGGCGGGGCTGCCTGCGTCCGCCGCTTTGACGGCTCGCAGCGCCCCGGCCGGGTTCCCGGACTTCGACGCCGACCTCACCCTCGCGGCGCGGCCACCGCTGTGAATTTCACGGCTGGGACTTTCCTCGGGCCGGGCGTAGTCTCACGGCACCTTGTCTCACGGCACCCTGACGGCCCGGCCTGAGGAGGCACACATGCCTCGTCCCGTCCACTTCGAGATCCACGCGGGCGACCCCGAACGCGCGGTGGCCTTCTACACGGCGGTGTTCGGCTGGAAGTTCGAACGCTGGGGCGAGGTCCCGTACTGGGTGATCACGACCGGCGAGGGCGACGGCATCGACGGCGGGCTGGTCCCCCGCGTCGGCCCGGCCCCCGAGGAGTCGGCGCCGGTGCACGGTTTCGTGAACACGATCGACGTCACCGACCTCGACCACGCGCTCGCCGCCGTGACCGAGGCGGGTGGATCGCTGGCGCTGCCGAAGAACCCGGTGCCGGGCGTCGGGTGGCTGGCGTACGTCAAGGACACCGAAGGCAACATCTTCGGCATGCTGCAGCCGGACTCGGAGGCACCGGCGCCGGGCTAGGGCCGCTTCGCCTTCGGCAGCCTTCGAACGACGTCGTCGTAGGAGGCGTCGATGAGTTCTTCGAGTTCGGCGCCGGGGACACCGGCGCCGAGCTCGACGCGGTTCCAGCCGTAGCGGCCGAGGTAGTCCATGACGGTGACGGAGTCCGGGTACCGTTCCCGGACCTCGGCGGCTTCGTCCTTGGTGGCCCCGCATTTGACGGCGACGCTGCCGGGCTCCTCCTGCCCGATGAAGGCGAAGCCCTTGCCGCCGACCTTGGCGACGAGCACGTGGTCACCGAAGGGGTAGGTCTCCTCGGCCCCGGGCTTGCCGAGGCAGTGGGCGACGACGGCTTCGATGTTCACTGCTCGAGCTTGACGAGGTCGAGGTCGGTCTGCGGGAAATCCTGGCCGATGCAGAGCAACGGTTCCCTGGCTATCTTGGCCGTCGCGTAGCAATGGCAATCGCCCAAGTTGAGCTTCGCCGAGTGCCTGCCCTTTCCGAACCTCTGGAACGCCTCGATGGCAACTTCGGCATGGCGGTGGTCGAACGGGAGCGTGACCACCCCCCACTCCTGCAGGAACCGTTCGAACAGGCTCCGGCCCCGCATTCCGAACTTGGCCTGCAGGACGATTCCCGCCTCCGCCCTGGTCGGTGCACCGATCTTGGGCTCGGCGGCCGTGATCAGTGCCCGCTCGAGGACCATGCTTTCCGGCTCGCGGTTGATCATCGCGATGATGGCCGACGAATCGATGATCACACGCCCTCCGGTCCGAAGCCGAGGATGTCTTCCTGCTCTTCCTTGGAGATCGGCACGCCCAGCTGATCAGGTGGCAACTGGGACCAGACCTCCTCCTCCAAGAAGCGATGCAACCGCGCAAGTCGCTCTTCGGGCGTTTCCGTGTCCGCGAGCAGCTGGTCACGCCGCAGACGCAGCGCCTCCCGGACGGCACCGGTCTTGGTGTCGCCCGTCAGCTCGGCGACCTCGGCGGCCAAGCGCTCGGCCTCCGGGTCCTTGATGTTCATCGCCATGGTGTAACCATACCGCGCAGGGTGTAATACTCGATCGGACGACCGGCGTCACTTGATGCCGGCGGCGTCCATCCCCCGGAGCTCCTTCTTCAGGTCCTGGACTTCGTCGCGCAGCCGGGCGGCCAGCTCGAACTGCAGGTCGCGCGCCGCCTGCATCATCTGGTCCGTCATCTGCTGGATCAGGTCCGCCAGCTGGGCGCGCGGCATCGCCGACACGTCCTTGTCCACCAGCATCCCCGAGCTGCGCACCCGGTCGCCCTGCTCCGGCTTCTTGCCGCGGGAGGAGTTGCGGCCCGAGCCGCCCACCGAGACCTGCTCGGTGTCCTCGGCCTCGCTGTAGACCCGGTCGAGGATGTCGGCGATCTTCTTCCGCAGCGGCTGCGGGTCGACCCCGCGCTCCACGTTGTAGGCGACCTGCTTCTCGCGGCGGCGGTCCGTCTCGTCGATCGCGTGCTTCATCGAGTCGGTGATCTTGTCCGCGTACATGTGGACCTCACCCGACACGTTTCGCGCCGCGCGGCCGATCGTCTGGATCAGGGACGTCCCGCTCCGGAGGAAGCCCTCCTTGTCCGCGTCGAGGATCGCCACCAGCGACACCTCCGGCAGGTCGAGCCCCTCGCGCAGCAGGTTGATGCCGACCAGCACGTCGAAGTCGCCCGCCCGCAGCTGCCGCAGCAGCTCCACCCGGCGCAGCGTGTCGACCTCCGAGTGCAGGTACCGCACCCGGATGCCCAGCTCCAGCAGGTAGTCCGTGAGGTCCTCGGACATCTTCTTCGTCAGCGTGGTGACCAGGACGCGCTCGTCCTTCTCCGCGCGCTCCCGGATCTCGTGCACCAGGTCGTCGATCTGGCCCTCGGTCGGCTTCACGACCACCTTCGGGTCGACCAGGCCCGTCGGCCGGATGACCTGCTCGACGAACTCACCGCCCGCCTGGCCCATCTCGTACGGGCCGGGCGTCGCCGACAGGTACACCGTCTGCCCGATCCGGTCGGAGAACTCCTCCCAGGTCAGCGGCCGGTTGTCGACCGCGCTCGGGAGGCGGAAGCCGTACTCCACCAGGTTGCGCTTGCGGGACATGTCACCCTCGTACATGCCGCCGATCTGCGGGACCGTCTGGTGCGACTCGTCGATCACCAGCAGGAAGTCTTCCGGGAAATAGTCGATCAGCGTCGCCGGAGCGGTGCCCGGACCGCGGCCGTCGATGTGCCGCGAGTAGTTCTCGATGCCGGAGCAGAACCCGACCTGGCGCATCATCTCGATGTCGTAGGCCGTGCGCATCCGCAGCCGCTGCGCCTCCAGCAGCTTGCCCTGCTTCTCCAGCTCGGCCAGCCGGTCTTCGAGCTCCTTCTCGATGCCCCCGATCGCCTTTTCCATCCGCTCCGGGCCCGCGACGTAGTGCGTCGCCGGGAAGATCCGGACCTCGTCGACCTCCTTGACGATGTCCCCGGTCAGCGGGTGCAGGTAGTACAGCTTCTCGACCTCGTCGCCGAAGAACTCGACGCGGATCGCCAGCTCCTCGTACGCCGGGATGATCTCGACCGTGTCCCCGCGCGCCCGGAACGTGCCGCGCGCGAAGGCGATGTCGTTGCGCGTGTACTGCACGTCCACGAGCGCCCGCAGGAACACGTCGCGGTCGAGCTGCATGCCGACCTTCAGCTTCGACGACCGGTCGAGGTAGGACTGCGGGGTGCCCAGGCCGTAGATGCAGGACACACTCGCGACCACGATGACGTCGCGCCGCGACAGCAGGTTCATCGTCGCCGAGTGCCGCAGCCGCTCGACGTCGTCGTTGATCGACGAGTCCTTCTCGATGTACGTGTCCGTCTGCGCGATGTACGCCTCGGGCTGGTAGTAGTCGTAGTAGCTGACGAAGTACTCGACCGCGTTGTGCGGGAACAGCTCGCGCAGCTCGTTGGCCAGCTGCGCAGCGAGGGTCTTGTTCGGCGCCATCACCAGCGTCGGCCGCTGGACGCGCTCGATCAGCCACGCCGTCGTCGCCGACTTGCCGGTGCCGGTGGCGCCCAGCAGCACGATGTCCTTCTCGCCCGCCCTGACCCGGCGTTCGAGGTCGTCGATGGCCGCCGGCTGGTCACCGGCGGGCTGGTAGTCGCTGACCACCTCGAAGCGGCCGCCGGTCCGGGGGATCTCCGAGACCGGGCGGAAGTCGGACTGGGCGAGCACGGGGTGTTCGGTTGCGAAAGCCACGTCGACCAGAGTAAGCCGACCCACCGACAATTTCCGTCGGGCCTGGTCAGCGGGGCCGGAACACCGTGACGGAGGTGACTTCGCCATCGGTCACGGCGCAGTGCAGGACGGCGCCGGGCACGGGGCCGTCCCCGAAGCAGGAGACCAGCACCCGGTCGGGGCCCGTCGCCTGGACCTCGGTGCGCGGGAACTCCCCGAGCACCTCGGCGACTTCCCCATCGGGTTCGGCCAGGTGGGCCAGCACCACCTCGCGCGGAGCGGGCGGCGGCGGGATCGGGAGGCCGTGGCCTTCGAAGAGGCGGTTCAGCTGGTCGGCGGCCGAAACCGCGCGCGGGAAACCCGCGAACGCGGCCGTCTGGACGACGACTTCGCAGACCTCGGCGGGCGACAGTCCCGAAGCGAGACCCGTGCGGAGGTGGACGCTCAACGGCGGGCCCACCATCCCGGCCGCGACGATCGCCGCCAGGGTGGCCGCCTCCCGCGTCCGGCTGTCCAGTGCCGGGCGTTCGTGCAGGTGGCCGTAGACCGTGCCGACCGCCAGCTCACCCAGCGCGGGGACGGTGGCGAACAGCGCGTCGAGCCGCTGCGCACCGCCCTCGACCAGCCCGGCGAAGGTCTCGCGGCCCCGGTCGTGCAGGTCCGCCATCGGCTCGGTCATCGGCCCTCCCCCTCAGCAACTGCAGTCGCAGCAGTCACAACAGTCGCAGCAGTCGCAATCGCAACCGCAGCCGGAGTGGGGTTTCCCGCTCCACGGACCAGGATAGGGATCGCGGCAGCAGAATTGGCACGTGCAGCACATATAGGGAGTGAGCGCGCAGCCGAGGAAGAAGTTGCGCTTCTTCGGCGGGACGGCGAACTTCGGGTACCAGAGGCCGCCGCCCTTGCCGTCGAGCGGTTCTGGATCATCGGAATCGCCGGGCCCATCGGGACCCCCAGGTCCGCCGGGGCCACCGGGCCCACCTGGACCACCGGGGCCTCCCGGACCTCCTGGCCCGTTGGGGCCGCCTGGGCCCCAGCTGCCGGGAGCACCCGGTGGCGGAACCGGCCCCGGCGGCGGAAAGCCCTGCGGCACGCCGGATCCCGGGCCGCCCGGAGGCTGGTGCGGGTACTGCTGAGGAGCGGGCCCCCGGCCGATCCAGCCCGGCGGCGGCTGCTGCGGATGCTGCGGCGGCGTGGGCCCCGGCCCGATCCACCCGGGCGGCGGCTGCTGCCCGATGTCCGAGCCGTGGACGTGCGCCGAGCCGGCCCCCGAGCCGTGGGCGTGCGCCGAACCGTGCCCGAAGGCGCGCCGCACCGCCTGCCGCAGCTCGTGGACCAGCAATGCGTGCACCAGCCCCGGCTCCGCGAAAGCAGCCTCCCGCAGCGCCAGCTCCACACCCAGCACAGCGTCGTCGCACAACCGCCGCGCCTCGGCCCACGAGGTTCCCGTGGCCCGCAACGGATTCCACGCACCGGCCGCGACATCCGCCGCGTAGTCCTCCACCGCGTCCAGCAGGTGCGCCACCCGCCCGAACAGCCGGCCCGCCTCCGCCAGCGGCGCCGCGTTCCCCGGCCGCCCGGCCAGCTCCGCCGTCCGCGCGAACGCCGCGGAAGTGGCCAGCTCGGCGGGCTCGGTCGCGAGGAGCGCCGAGTCACCGAAACGAACGGAATGCTCCAGCAAGCCCTGTCTCGAGACCGCGTCCACCAACACCGAGGTGTCGAACCCGACCCGGCCGCCGGTGCTGCTGCCCTGCGAAGCCCACCGGGCCGCGACCCGCCGCGCGGCCATGGCCACCGGACGCCGGCCGAAGGCGCCGTCGCGGTCCTCGACGTGGTCGTCCACCTTCGCCGCGGCCAGCACCAGCGACACCGCCGCCGCGAGCTGGGCGCCCTCGCCGCGCGCCACCGACGCCGCCCGCATGCCCCGAAGCGGGCACGGCCCGGCGTCGCGGCGAAGGTCGGCGCGCGGCGTCTGGGCCTCGACCAGCGCGGAGATGATCAGCCCGTCGTAGTTCGTGACGACGCGGGCCAGCTGCCCGTGTTCGTCACGCAGCGTGAGACACAACCCGCAGAGGTGAGCGAGCCAGTCCGCGTGCAGGCCTTCGGACAGCCGATGCCGGCACGGTCTGATGATTCCGAACACGCCCGGCTCCCCTCACCCACAGTCGCCGAACCTTAGCCCGAACGTGTGGCGCGAGCGTCGCTTGTGCGCGATTCGTGATCCGCCCGGCAGGATGAGCGCCATGGCCGCACTGCACCCGCCGAAGGTCGAGGTCTTCGATCCCGCCGCGCGCGCGAACATCGACCCGAAGGGGATCCTCCGGGAGGTCGAGGAGTACCGCGAGGAGCCGTTCGGCCTGTACCTCGCCCGCCCCACGCCCGGTCGCGCCCAGTTCCACTACCTCGAATCGTGGCTGGTACCCGGCCTCGGCCTGCGGCTCACCGACTTCTGGTTCTCCCCCGGCCACGTACGCGACCAGGACTTCTACCTCGACGTCGTCCGCGTCCGCCGCGACGGCCCGCGCTGGGTCGCCACCGACCTCTACGTCGATCTGGTGCTCAAGGACAAGCTGTCGCTGCGGGTGATCGACACCGACGAGCTCCTCGAAGCCCACGCCGCCGGTCTCGTCACCGCTGAAGACGCGCAGTACGCGCTCGAGACCACCTACGCGACCGTGGAAGGGCTGGCCGCGCACGGCTACGACCTGACCGCCTGGCTGTCCACGAGGGACATCACGCTGACCTGGCGGCGCCACCCTTAGGCGCCGCCGCATCCTCCGAACGATGGATGCGATGCGGACCGTTCTGATGACGCGCCGCACCGGCCCGGCGCGGGATTCTCGATCCAGCGGAAACGGATCGAGAAGGGGGACGGCGCGATGCCGGTCATCGAGGTCGAGCACCTGCACAAGCGGTACGGGGACAAGGTCGCGGTCGACGACGTGTCGTTCACCGTCGAGCGCGGCGAAATCTTCGGGATCCTCGGCCCGAACGGCGCGGGCAAGACCACGACCGTCGAGTGCCTGGAAGGACTCCGGACGCCCGACAGCGGCCGGCTCGCGGTGCTGGGCCTCGACCCGCGCCGCGACCGGGCCGAGCTGCGCCAGCGCGTCGGCGTCCAGCTCCAGGAGAGCCGGCTGCAGGACAAGCTGCGGGTCGGCGAGCTGCTCGAGCTCTACGCCGCCTTCTACCGCTCCCCGGCGGACCCGGACAAGCTGCTCGACACGCTCGGGCTCACCGAGCACCGCGCCACGGCGTACAAGAAGCTCTCCGGCGGCCAGCAGCAGCGGCTCTCCATCGCGCTCGCGCTGATCGGGAGCCCGGAGCTGGCGGTGCTCGACGAGCTCACCACCGGCCTCGACCCGCAGGCCCGGCGCGACACGTGGGACCTGATCGAGACCGTGCGCGCGCAGGGCGTGACGATCCTGCTGGTCACGCACTTCATGGCCGAAGCCGAACGCCTCTGCGACCGGATCGCGGTGATCGACGCCGGCCGCGTCGTCGCGGTCGACTCGCCCGCCGGGCTGGTCGCGCGGGTGTCCGACGAGCAGGTCGTGCGGTTCCGGCCCTCGGCGCCGCTGGACCCCGGGGTGTTCGAGGCCCTGCCCGAGGTCCGGAAAGCCGAGCGCCACGGCGATCGGCTCATGGTCACCGGCGGCGGGAACGTGCTGCACGCGGTGACGTCGCTGCTCGCCCGGCTCGGTGTGATCGCCGGGGACCTGCGGGTGGAGCAGGCCGGCCTCGACGACGCCTTCGTCGCACTCACCGGCCACCGGCCGGAATGAAGGGACCAGCCATGTCCGTCCTGACCAAGCTGACCACCGCCGAGGCCAAGGTGTTCCTGCGCGACCCGGGCGCCCCGGCCGTCGTCGTCGGCATCCCGCTCGCGCTGCTGCTGGTGTTCGGGCTGATGCCCGGCGCGAACCAGCCGGACCCGAAGTACGGCGGGCACAGCGCCCTGGCCACGGTGATCGCGCCGATGGCCGTCACGATCCTGCTGGCCATGCTGGCGCTGACGCTGTTCCCGAACGCCATGGCCACCTACCGCGAAAAGGGCCTGCTCAAACGGCTTTCCGCGAGCCCGGTGCCGCCGAGCCGGCTGCTCACCGCGCAGCTGCTGGTGAACCTGGCGGCCGCGGTCGTCGTGGTCCTGCTCATCGCGGGCGTCGGCGGGCTCGTCCTCGGCATCCCCTTGCCGGGCAACCCGGGTGGCTTCCTGCTGTCGATCGTCCTCGGCGCGCTCGCGCTGTTCTCCGTCGGCCTCCTGGTCGCGGCCGTGGCGCCGACCGGCCGTGCGGCGAGCGGCATCGGCAGCGCGCTGTTCTTCCCGATGCTGGCGCTGGGCGGGGTCTGGGTGCCGAAGGAGCAGCTGCCGGTCTTCCTGCAGCACGTCGCCGACGTCCTGCCGCTCGGGGCGACGCTCAACGCGCTGCGCGCCACCTGGGCCGGCGACGCCCCGGAGCTGCTGCAGCTCGGCACGATGGCGGCGTTCGCCGTCGTCTGCACCACGATTTCGGTGCGGGTGTTCCGGTGGGAGTGACGACCGCACCCGCTCCGGCCCGGGTCCGGCCGGTCGCGCCGTTCGCCGTCGCCCCGGTGGCGATCGTCACGACGCTGATGGCGATCCCGTTGCTGTTGACGGCGAACCGGTACGGCTACTTCGGCGACGAGCTCTACTTCCTGGCCGCCGGGCGGCACCTGGCCTGGGGGTACGTCGACCAGCCGCCGCTGCTTCCCTTGCTGGCCAGGATCATGGACGAGGTCGGGCATTCGCCGTTCGTCCTGCGGATCCCCGCGATGCTGGCGATGCTCGGCGGGGTCGTGCTGACCGCGCTGATCGCCCGGGAGCTCGGCGGCGGCGCCAAGGCGCAGATCCTGGCCGCCGCGACCTTCGCCGTCTCGACGAACTTCCTGGCGGGCGGGCACTACCTCGCGACGTCCACAGTGGACCCGTTCCTGTGGACTCTGCTGCTGTGGCTGCTCGTCCGGTGGCTGCGCACCCGTGCCGACGGCCTGCTCGTCTGGGCCGGCGTGGTGACGGCGGTCGCGCTCTACGCGAAGTTCCTCGTCGGCGGGTTCTGGCTCGCCGCCGGGGTCGCGCTCCTCGTCTGTGGTCCCCGCGAACTGCTGCGCCGGCCCGCGTTGTGGCTCGGCGCCGCGATCGCCGTCGTAGCGCTGGTGCCGACGCTGCTCTGGCAGGCCGCGCACGGCTGGCCGCAGCTGGACATGGGCGCGGCGATCTCGCAGGAGGTCGGCGGGACCTGGGGCGGCCGGCTGACGTTCCTGCCGACGGCCTTGCTCACCGCCGGCCTCCCGGTGGGCGCCATCCTGCTGGGTTATGGCCTGTGGCGGTCGCTGCGCAGCCGTGAGCTGCGCTTCCTCGGCTGGACGACGCTGCTGCTGACCGTCGTGTTCCTGGCGGTGAACGGCCGGTTCTACTACGTCGCCGGGATGTACCCGCTGTGCTGGGCGGTGGCCGCGGTCGCGCTCGAACGCCGGGAGCCGGCGCGCTGGTGGCGGTGGATCGCGACCTGGCCGGCTTACGTGCTCGCGGTGGTGCTGGTGCTGCCCGTCGCGCTGCCGACCTGGCCCCGGGCGTGGCTGACCGAGCACCCGTCGCTGCCGTCGCCGGTGTTCGCCTTCGCGGAAATCGGCTGGCCGGAAGGGGCCCGCTCGGTGGCCGGCGTGTTCGCCCGGTTGCCCGGTCGGGACCACACGGCGGTGGTGACCGAGACGTACTGGGAGGCGAGTGCGCTCGACCGCTTCGGCCGCGACCTCGGCCTGCCCGAGCCGGCCAGCGGGAACCGCGGGTACGCGACGCTGGTCGTGCCGTCCGAGGGTGCGACGGACGTCCTGTTCGTCGGCGCCGACCCGCGGCCGCTGCTCGGGCACTTCGCCGACCTGCGGCCGATCGGCACGGTGGACACCGGTGCCGCGAAGCCGAGCCACTTCGACGGTGTGCCGCTGTGGCTGGCGACCGGCCGGACCGAGCCGTGGTCCGCGCTGTGGCCGAAGCTGGTGAACACCCACACGTGAGCGGGTGCCCGGCGTCACCATCCGCACGGTGGCGCCGGGTGGGCCCACGTAGGGTGCGGGAAGGACCGGCGCCGACCCAGGACAAGGAGCACGATGGACGCCGTAGCCGCGGCCCCCGCCCCGGTGAAAGCCGGGCTCGCCCCCTTCGCCCGGCTGCCGGTCGCGCTGCTCGCGCTGGGCACGGCCACCGCCCTGCTGCTGACCGCCGGCCGCTACGGCTACTTCGGCGACGAGCTGTACTTCCTCGCCGCCGGGAAGCACCTGGCGTGGGGCTACGCCGACCAGCCGCCGCTCGTCCCGTTCCTGGCCTGGGCGATGGACTCGCTGGCGCCCGGATCCCTGGTCGTCTTCCGGCTGCCGGCGATCGCCGCGACCGCGGCCGGGGTCGTCGTGACCGCGCTGATCGCCCGGGAGCTCGGCGGCCGGCGCAAGGCGCAGGCGCGCGCCGCGGCGGCGTTCGCGATCTGCGGGCAGTTCGTCGGCAGCGGCCACTACCTGGCGACGTCGACGATCGACCCGCTGCTGTGGACGCTCGTGCTGTGGCTGCTGGTCCGCTGGGTCCGCACCCGGGCCGACTCGCTGCTGGTGTGGCTCGGCGTCGTGACGGCCGTGGCGCTCAACGACAAGCTGCTCATCGGCGCGTTCTGGGTGGTGGCCGGGCTCGCGGTGCTCGTGTTCGGACCGCGAGAGCTGCTTCGCCGCCCGAAGCTCTGGCTGGGCGCGCTGATCGCCGCCGTCTCGCTGGTGCCCACGCTGCTGTGGCAGCGCGCGAACGGCTGGCCGCAGCTCGGCATGGGCGACGCGGTCGGTGCCGAGGTCGACGCGGCGGGCGGCCGCGAGAGCTTCGTCCCGAACCTCCTGGCCGGCGCCGGCTGGGTGATCGGCGCGCTCGGCGTCCTCTACGGCCTGGCCGTGCTGCTCGGGAGCAAGCAGCTGCGGCCGTACCGGTTCCTCGGCTGGACGGCGCTGGGGGTCGTCGCGGTCTTCCTGGTCGCCAACGGGCGGTACTACTACGCCGCCGGGATGTTCGGCGTGCTGTGGGCGGCGGCCGCGGTCCACCTGGAGGCGCGGGAGCCCGCGGTGTGGTGGCGGTGGGTGCCGACCTGGCCGGTGTTCGTGCTGTCGGCCTTGTTCAGCCTGCCGTTCACGCTGCCGCTCTGGCCGGCGCACTGGCCGGCCGATCACCCGGGCGCGCCGCGGCCCGCCTACGCGGCCGAAGAGATCGGCTGGCCGGACCTCGCCGACGACGTCGCCGCGCTGTACCGGACCGCGCCGCCGGGCACGGCCGTCGTCACCGGCGGCTACTGGCAGGCGGGCGCGCTCGGCCGCTACGGGCCCGAACGCGGCCTGCCCGAGGCCTACAGCCCGAGCCGGGGCTTCTGGTACTTCGGCCGGCCCGCCGACGACGCCGACACCGTGCTCTTCGTCGGCTACGACCCGTCGAAGCTCGCGAAGTACTTCGGCAGCGCGCACATCGCCGGGCAGGTCGGCAACCGGCTCGGCGTCGCCAACGCGAGCGCGCACATGCCGGTCTGGCAGCTCACCGGCCGGACCGCGAGCTGGGCGGCGATCTGGCCCCGGCTCAAGGACATGAGAGCGTGAGCCTCGAGGTCGACTGGGGCCGGCCGATGTGGCCGCCGGAGTCGGCGCGGACCCCGGATGGCTGGCAGCCGTGGCTGTTCCGGGCCGAGCGGATCCTGCCCGGCGTGCTGCTCGCCGTCGCGACCGTGGTCACCCTCGGCGTCGGCGGGCACGACGCCCGCTGGTGGGCGACCACCGGCGCCTTGGTCGCCGCGGCCGCGCTCTGGGTGCTCGGCACGGTGGTCCTCGCGCCGCCGCGGCTGCGCGAACGGCCGGCCTTCGCCCTGCTCACGTTCCTCGGCGTCATCGGGCTGGGCAGCGTGCTCGAAGTCCGGGACATCACGTTCCTCATCTTCATGGTCTTCGCGTTCCTGGCCGCCATGCGGCTGCGGCCCACGTGGCTCGCCTTCGCCGCGCTGGCGGTGACGTCGCTGCTGATCAACACCCTCGGCAACGGCGGGCCCGTGCACGCCCTGCGGGAGCGACCGGCGATCTGGATCACGATCATCGTCGTGCAAACCGCGGCCATCGGGGGCGGCGGTCTGCTCTCGACGGCCATCGCCCGGCAGAACGAGGAACGCCGGCGCATGCTCGACGACCTCGCCGCGGCGCACGCGGAAAACGAAGGCCTGCAACAACAGCTGCTCAGCCAGGCCCGGGAAGCCGGGATCCTCGACGAGCGGCAGCGGCTGGCGCAGGAGATCCACGACACCCTGGCGCAGGGCTTCACCGGCATCATCACCCAGCTCGAAGCCGCCGCGCTGGCCAAGGACGACCCCGCGGAGTGGCAGCGGCACCTGGGCTCCGCGAACGCGCTCGCGCGCGAGAACCTCACCGCCGCCCGGCGTTCGGTGCGCGCGCTGCACCCGGAGGCTCTGGACGCCGCGTCGCTGCCCGAGGCGCTCACCGGCGTCGCGGCCCGCTGGAGCGAGCGGACCGGCGTACCCGCCGTGGTCACCGCCACCGGCGACCGGCGGCCGCTGCACCCCGAGATCGAGTCGACCATCCTGCGCGTCACCCAGGAAGCATTGTCCAATGTGGACAAGCACGCCGCGGCCGGGCGGGTCGGCCTCACCCTGTCCTATATGGACGACGAAGTGACCCTCGACGTCCGCGACGACGGCGCCGGGTTCACCCCCGGGCCCGGTCCGGGCTTCGGGTTGCCCGGGATGCGGCGCCGGGTCCAGCGGCTCGCCGGTACGCTGCACGTCGAGTCCGAACCCGGCGGCGGCACCGCGATTTCGGCCGTCCTGCCCGCCGTCCCGTTCCCGCCGGAGGCCGCCCCATGACGATCACCGTGCTCATCGCCGACGACCACCCGATCGTCCGCGACGGGCTGCGCGGCATCTTCACCGGCCGCGGCTTCGAGGTCGTCGGCGAGGCGGCGAACGGTGCCGAAGCCGTCGTGCTGGCCGAGCGGCTGCGCCCCGACGTCGTGCTGATGGACCTGCGGATGCCGGGCACCGACGGCGTCGCGGCGATCACCGAGCTGGCCCGGCTGGGCAACCCCGCGCGGGTCCTGGTGCTCACGACCTACGACACCGACTCCGACGTCCTGCCCGCCATCGAGGCCGGCGCGACGGGCTACCTGCTCAAGGACGCCCCGCGCGAGGACCTCTTCCGCGCCGTCGAAGCCGCCGCCCGCGGGGAGGCCGTGCTCTCCCCCGCGGTCGCCAGCCGGCTGATGGGCCGGATGCGTGAGCCGGCGCGGGAACCGCTGTCCCAGCGCGAGCGCGAGGTGCTCACCCTGGTCGCCCGCGGGTCGACGAACAAGGAAGCGGCGAAGAAGCTCTTCATCAGCGAAGCGACGGTCAAGACGCACCTGATCCACGTCTACGCGAAGCTCGGCGTGAAGGACCGCGCGGCGGCCGTCGCGGTCGCGTTCGAACGCGGGCTGCTGGGCTCCTAGGGCTTCCAGCCGGTGGTCGCCGCCCACTTCTCCGCGCGGGCGAACACGCCGTTGACGAATTCCTGCTTCTCGTCCGCGTAGGCCGCGACGTTGCCGTCCTCGGCGTGCGCGCCGGCCAGCCGCAGCTTGACGTCGCGGTAGTCGTCGCGCTCGTCCGGGTTCGCGCGCAGGTAGTCGCGGAAGAGCAGCGCGAGCCGCCACGCGGGCGTCTCCTCGGACCGGACGTGCAGGTTCACCGCGCGCTTCGGGTCGGCACCGACGTGCAGGCGCTTCGGCCACGTCCCGGTGCCGTCCTGGGCGTCGTCGCGCCAGTCGCCTTCCAGCCGCGGGAACCCGGCGTCGGACAGCACCTCCCGCAGCGTGTCGGCGTCGTCCAAAGTGGACACGGTGAGCTGGAAGTCGAGGACGTCCTTCGCGGGCAAGCCGGGGACAGCGGTGGAGCCGATGTGGTCGGCGCGCCGGGCCAGGTGCCCCGCCGCGGCGCGGATCCGGGAGAGCACCCGCTCGGCCTGCGCCGGCCAGGTGAGGTCGTACTCGGCGATCTTCGGAGACACCGGCGGCCGCGGCCGCCGCAGCCGGACGTTCGCCTCGAACGGCACGAGGCGGTCGGCCCACAGCGCGTCGACGTCGGCGAGCACGGCGTCTTCGGCGCCGCCGTTGTCCAGGAGCACGTCGGCGACGGCGCGGCGCTGCTCATCGCTCGCCTGCGCCCGGATCCGGGCCCGCGCGTCCTCCTCGGCCATGCCCCGCGCCGTCACCAGCCGCCGGACCCGCACCTCGACCGGCGCGTCGACGACCACGACCAGGTGGTACGCGGTCGCAAGGCCGTTTTCGACCAGCAGCGGGATGTCGTGGACGATGACGGCGTCCGGCGCGGCGGCGGCCATCAGCTCGCCGGTGCGGGCGCCGACCAGTGGGTGCACGATCGCGTTCAACCGGCGGCGCGACTCGTCGTCGGCGAACGCCTTCGCGGCGAGCACGGGCCGGTCGAGCGAACCGTCGGCGGCCAGGATCTCCTCGCCGAACTCCTCGACGAGCCGGGCGAGCCCCTCGGTGCCGGGCTCGACCACTTCTCGGGCGATCCGGTCGGAGTCGATCAGCACGGCGCCGTGCTCGGCGAGCCGGTTCGCCACTGTCGACTTGCCGGCTCCGATCCCACCCGTCAACCCCACACGCAGCATGCCGATCACCCTAGTCAGGCCACCCGGGCCGCTCAGCGGTGCGCCCATTCGTGTGGCACGGGCGCCCACCCCGTAACACGGGTAATCGTTTTCCGATGCGTCGGGCAGCGGGTCACCCGCCCGCTTGGTCAAGGGAGGGACCATGAGGATGACGAAGATCGGCAGGACCGCGGTCGTGCTGCTGGGGGCGGGCGGGCTCGCCATGGCGGCGCCCGGCGTCACGACGGCGAGACCGGCCGAGCCGGTCGGCCACTGCGTCTCCGGTGTCTACCGGGTCCAGGTCGAGCCGTCCGGCCCGCTGTACGTGGTGAAGAGCGCGTGGATCCCCTTCATCACGACGTGCTCGAAGGGCGAGGTCACGGCGCCGCCCGCGTGACGGGCCGACGGGGGCACACGAACGGGTGATCCGCAAGGCGATCGTGACGCGTGACTCAACCGATATCCGGACACGCCGCGTTGCTTGCTCACCTTTGCCGGCCGGGCTGCGTACCGTCCGCGCGACAGGGTCGCCCACACGGAGGAACGATGGCGGACAGCAAGCACGCCGGGAAGCACCGGCTCGGCACGCCGGGGCTGGCGCACTGCCTTCTCCACCGCACTGTGGCCGACGCGCTGGCGGACTACCGCCGGACCTGGCTCAGCGCCCTGCTCGTCCCGGCCAAGCACAGCTTCGCCGGCCTCCGCCGCAGGGCCCGCGCGGCGGCACTCGAGCGCATCTGGGTCCCGGCGGTGGGCACGGTGACCATCCGGCCGGCGGCCGTCCACGCCGCCGCTGCCTGACGGCCGCTCGCGGGACGGCCGAGCCCCGGTGCGGGCAGGCGGTCAGCTACTCGATGTCTTGAATGACTCATTCAGGTCGTCGGACGTCTTGAATGACTCATTCAAGACACCACCCGGGGGCCGGTTGCCTCAGCGGCCGACCTCGAGCGTGTCGATGGCGATCTCCGCGGACAGCGTCCGGTGCACCGGACACTTGTCGGCGATCAGCATCAGTTTCGCGCGCTGGTCGTCGTCCAGCTCGCCCGCCAGCTCGATCTCGCGCGTGATCCGGCTCAGCATCCCGTGCTCGGTCTCGCACCGGGCGCAGTCCTCGGCGTGGATGCGGTCGTGCCGGAGCCGGATCGTCGCCCGGGTCAGCGGGATGCCCTTGCGGTTCGCGTACATCCGCAGCGTGATCGCCGTGCACGAACCCAGCGACGCGAGCAGCAGCTCGTACGGGTTCGGGCCGGCGTCGGCGCCCCCGACCGCGACCGGTTCGTCGACGAGCAGCTCGTGGGTCGCCGTCGTGACCCGTTGCGTGTAGGTGCCGTCGCCGCTCGCGGTGACGACGACCGTGCCGGACTCGGGGTGCTCCATCCGCGTCAGTCCTCCCAGGGTGATTCCAAGATCGTGGTCACGAAGTCCGTGCGCACGAAGCCTGGCACGAACCGGGCCAGCACGTCGGCTTTGATGTTCCCGAAGGTCGTGTCGGGCCGGTCACGGATGCCGTCGGTGAACGCCGCGAGGATGCGCCGCTTGAAATCCGGCCGCGGGTGCGCGGCCACGACCGCGGCCCGGGCCTCGGCGGGGAGGTCGTGGAACCCGATACCCAGGACGTCGTACTCGACGCCGGCCGTCACTAGCGCGACCTCGGGTTCCATGTGCTCGGGGATGCCCGGGGTGGTGTGCAGCGCGATGGCCGTCCAGGCGACCCGGGCGCGTTCGGCGTCGACGCCGTGGCCGAGCAGGAAGCGCCGGGCCTCGTCCGCGCCGTCGAGCTCGAAGCGCCGGTCGGTGCGGTGGCCGGCGACGAGGCCGAGGTCGTGGAACAGCGCCGCCACGTAGAGCAGCTCGGCGTCGAAGCCGAGGCCGCGGCGCCGGCCCTGGAGCGCGCCGAACTGGTAGACGCGGGCGGAGTGGTCGTACAGGAGCGGGCCCGCGGTGTCGCGCACGTATTCGGTGGCTTCGCGGGCGAGGGCGGTGTCAGGGACTTCGATGGTCATGACGTCGACGATGCCCGTCCGCGCGATGCTCGAACCTGCGTCCATCGGACGGGAACCCCGCACATCCGGACATCCGGCACGTTCCCAAGACGCGCCGGATATCGTATCTTCTGCTGCGGGTGGGTCACCCGGACGTCGTCGTGCGCGAAGGGGGTGCGCCGTGGCCACCAGGCACCTGTCGATGCGTCCCGCCGAGCAGGGCAACCGCGAGCGCTTCCTCGACGCGGCTCTGGCGATGCTGTTCGACCGCGGCGTCACGGGGCTGACGGTGCGCGGCGTGGCCGAGGCGGCCGGCGCGTCGACGATCTCGGTGTACACGCGCTTCGGCGGCCGCGCGGGCCTGCTCGACGCGCTGTACGAGCGCACGTTCGACTCGCTGCGGGCGCTGCTGGAGGGCCTGCCGCCGGCGAGCCCGGACGGAGTCGCGGACCTGCTGCACCTGGCGCTCGAGTACCGGCTGTTCGCCCGGGAGAGCCCGGTCCGCTACGCGCTGATGTTCGAGCGCCCGGTGCCGCGGTTCGATCCGGACCCGGCGCTGCGGTCGGCGGTCCTGCGGACGACGTTCGCGCTGTTCATCGCCCGGGTCCAGCGGGTGAGCCCCCCGGGCGCGGACGCCCGCGAGGCGGCGTACCAGCTGTGGACGGCGATGCACGGCCTGGTCGGGGCGGAGCTGATGCTGGCGTCGCGGACGCCGTTGCCGGACTGGTTCATCCCGCCGACCGACGAGGCGAACGAGCGGATGTACCACCGGGGAGTGACCGCGATGATGACCGGCCTGGGCCTGCGCAACCCCTGAGCCGGACGCGCCGAGCGGACCAGGCCGGCGAACCTCAGCCGACCACCCGAGCCGGAAACCCCGGAACGCAGCGAACCCCCGGTCCACTCAGGACCGGGGGTTCGCTGTCAGCTCAGACGCTCAGAGCGCTGGTGCTCACGCACCGCCGGAGAGCTTCTCGCGGAGCGCCGCGAGCTGCTCGTCGGAGGCGAGGGTGCCGCCGGTGCTCTTCGTGTCGGTCGAGGTCGAGCCCGAGGTGTAGCTCTCCGAGCCGCTACCACCCTCGACACCGGTCGCCGCGTCGGCGGCGGCTTCCGCGTCGGCCTCGACGGCCTTCTGGACCTGCTTCATGTGGGCCTCGTAACGAGTGTGGGCCTGGGCGTACTGGCCTTCCCACTCCTCACGCTGCTTGTCGAAGCCTTCCTGCCACTCCTGGGTGTCCGGGTCGAAGCCCTCGGGGTAGATGTAGTTCCCCTCGGTGTCGTACTCGGCGGCCATGCCGTACTGGGCCGGGTCGAACTCGGTGTCCGGCGTGACACCCTCGTTCGCCTGCTTCAGCGACAGCGAGATGCGACGGCGCTCGAGGTCGATGTCGATGACCTTGACCATGACGTCGCCGTTGACCTGCACGACCTGCTCCGGGATCTCCACGTGGCGCTCGGCCAGCTCGGAGATGTGGACCAGACCCTCGATGCCCTCTTCGACGCGCACGAACGCACCGAACGGAACCAGCTTGGTGACCTTGCCCGGCACGATCTGGCCGATCGCGTGGGTGCGGGCGAACTGGCGCCACGGGTCTTCCTGGGTCGCCTTCAGCGACAGCGAGACGCGCTCGCGGTCCATGTCGACGTCCAGGACCTCGACCGTGACCTCCTGGCCGACCTCGACGACCTCGGACGGGTGGTCGATGTGCTTCCAGGACAGCTCGGAGACGTGCACCAGGCCGTCGACGCCACCCAGGTCCACGAAGGCACCGAAGTTGACGATGGAGGACACGACGCCCTTGCGGACCTGGCCCTTGGCGAGCGCGTTGAGGAACTCGCTGCGCACCTCGGACTGGGTCTGCTCGAGGTAGGCGCGGCGGGACAGGACCACGTTGTTGCGGTTCTTGTCCAGCTCGATGATCTTCGCCTCGAGCTCGCGGCCGACGTACGGCTGCAGGTCGCGCACGCGGCGCATCTCGACCAGGGACGCGGGCAGGAAGCCGCGCAGGCCGATGTCCAGGATGAGGCCGCCCTTGACGACCTCGATGACGGTGCCCTTGACGGGCTCGTCCTTCTCCTTGAGCTCCTCGATCGTGCCCCAGGCGCGCTCGTACTGCGCGCGCTTCTTGGACAGGATCAGACGGCCTTCCTTGTCCTCCTTCTGGAGAACGAGGGCTTCGACCTCATCGCCGACGGTGACAACCTCAGCCGGGTCGACATCGTGCTTGATGGACAGCTCACGCGAGGGGATGACGCCCTCGGTCTTGTAGCCGATGTCGAGCAGGACCTCGTCGCGGTCGACCTTGACGATCGTGCCTTCGACGATGTCACCATCGTTGAAGTACTTGATCGTCTTGTCGATAGCCGCGAGGAAATCTTCCTCCGACCCGATGTCGTTGATGGCGACCTGCGGGGCCGCGTTCGGGGCGGTCGGGGCGGTGGCGGTGTCGATGGTCATTAGGCGGGTTGCTCCGGTGGATGGGATCGAGGGTTGGCAGTTGTCGGCGCGATGGGCTGTTGGGAGCATGCGACGACCCTGCGAGCAAACGTCCACCAGTGAACGACCGCGGCATGACCCGCATAACGGTGCGCGACCCCGAACCCGACCAGGAAAAGCTGAGCGGAAGGCAGCGCGAACCCACTGCGCTGACACTTATCCTACGCGGCGGCCGCTAGGCGGCACAATCAGGGTCCCCCTCGGTCGCTAAGGTCCTCGCGGAAGCAAACCGCACGCACCAGGACGCAGGGACCGGAGACCACCATCATGCCACCGGAGGAGTCCCCCGCGCCGGGGCGGCACGACGCGGCCGAGCACCGGCTGGGCACCGCGGCCGTCGCCTACCGCGCGGTCGGGGGCGCCGAAGCCGCCGCCGCGAACCTGGCCTGGTGGGACGCCGACGCCGACGACTACCAGGCCGAGCACGGCGGGTTCCTCGGCGACGCCGACTTCGTCTGGTGCCCGGAGGGCGTGCGGGAGGCGGACGCACGGCTGCTCGGCGACGTCCGCGGCAAGCGCGTGCTCGAGGTCGGCTGCGGACAGGCCGCGTCCTCGCGCTGGCTGGCGGCCCAGGGTGCCCGCGCCGTGGCGACCGACCTGTCCGCCGGCATGCTGCGCCACGCCCGCGAAGGCAACGAGCGCACCGGCGCCGACGTCCCGCTCGTGCAGGCGAACGCCGAGTACCTGCCGCTGGCGTCCGGCAGCTTCGACGCCGCCTGCTCGGCCTTCGGCGCGATCCCGTTCGTGTCGTCGGTGGACGCGGTCTTCGCCGAGGTGCACCGGGTGCTGCGGCCGGACGCGCCGTGGGTGTTTTCGGTGACGCACCCGATGCGGTGGATCTTCCCGGACGACCCCGGCCCGCAGGGGCTCACCGTCACCCAGCCGTACTTCGACCGCACGCCGTACGTGGAGGTCGACGACGAGGGCACCGCGACCTACGTCGAGTACCACCACACCCTCGGCGACTACGTGCGCGCGCTCGCCGCGGCCGGGTTCACCCTCACCGACCTGGTCGAGCCCGAGTGGCCGGAGGGGCACACGCGGGTCTGGGGCCAGTGGAGCCCGCTGCGGGGACGGCTCTTCCCGGGCACCGCGATCTTCCGCACGCGCCGCTCGTGAACCCCCTGGAGCAGGAGCAGAACGCCCGGTTCGCCGCGCTCGACCCGCTGCTGCCCCCGATCGCCGCCCCGCCGGCGGCGAGCGAACCGCTGGTCGTGACCACGGGCGGGCGCCGGGCGGGCGGCCTGCTGACGCACGTCGTGCACGCCCCGGGGGCGTGGCCCGCGCTGTGGGGCCCGCTCGAGATCTGGGACCTGACCGCGGTGCCGGGCGACAGCGGCGCGGCGGGGCTGACCGCGCTGCTGGGGGCCTGGCGCGACCGGATGCGCGGGACGCGGCCCGATCCGGACTCGGGCTGTTCGCTGGCCTGGCCGAGCCGCGACGCCGAGGCGTCGGCGGTCCTGCTGGCCCACGGCTTCGCGCCGATGACGTGCCTGGCGGTGCGGGCCCCCGCACCGCCCGCGGACGACGGGCCGTCGCGGGTGGCCGTCCGCCTCGCCGGCGAGGGCGACATCGAGGCCCTCACCGACCTGCGCGAAGCGGAATGGCGGTACACCTCGCTCGTCGGCACCGCGGTGCCGCGGGCCGGCGCGCGGGAACTGCTGCGCGCGGAGGTCGTCCGCGCGCTGCGCTTCAGCGGCCTGGTCTGGCTCGCGGAGGACGACGGCGTCCCGGTGGGCATGGCCGCCTGCCTGCCGACCTCGCCGGCGCCGGGCGACGGCATCCACGGCCGGCTCCAGCCAGGCCGCTGGGGGTACGTCGACACGCTGTCGGTCGCGCCCGGCCTGCGGGGCGGCGGCGTGGGCCGGGCGCTGATGGCGGTGGCCCATCGCGAGCTGCTCCGGCCGGAGGTGCGCGGTACGTTCCTCTTCTACCACCCGGCGAACCCGCTCTCGCCGGTGTTCTGGCACCGGCAGGGCTATCGTCCACTGTGGACGATGTGGATCCGGCGACCCGCCTGGTCCTGATCGACGCACCAGGGGGGCCCATGGACATCGCCGAACCGCTGCTCGCCGCCCACCGCGCGCGCTTCGCGGCGGTCGACGCGCTGCTGCCGCCCGCCGCGCCCCCGGCGGAGGGACGGCGGCTGGACGCCGCGACCGCGGACGGCACCCGGGTCGCCGGGGTGCTCCAGCGGCAGCGCGTGGCCCCCGGCGACATCACGACGCTGTGGGCGGCCGCCGACGTCTGGCAGCTCTTCCCGTACTTCGGCGCCACCGGCACCGAAGGCGTGGACCTCCTGCTGCGCGCGCTCAAAGGCGTGGTGGAGGCGGAGGAGACCGGCGACGACTCGGCGTGCGTCGTCCTCTGGCCCAGCCGGGACGCCGAGGCGATCCGCGCCTTCCTCGACCACGGTCTCGTCCCGCTGGCCGCGGTCGGCGTGCGCACGGCTCCCCCGGTCGAGGCGGACCCGGCGGTCACCGTCCGCCGCGCGGGACCCGACGACTTCGGCACGGCGCTGGAGCTGGCCACGGCGACGTTCGACTACACCGGCCTCGTGGCCGCGGCCGGCCGGGACGACACGGCCGAGCTGCTCGCCCCCGCACTGCGGGACGCGCTGGCCGAGGACGAGCCGGCGGTGTGGCTGGCCGAGGAAGCCGGCGAAGCCCGGGCCCTCGCGCACTGCGGGTGGATCGACGCGACCCCGGGGAGCGCGGCGGCCGAGCTGCTCCCGCCGGGACGCTGGGGTTACGTGAACAACGTGGTGACGGTGCCCGGCGAGCGCGGCAGTGGCTTCGGCCGGGCGCTGATGGCCCACGCGCACCGGGAGCTGCACCGGGGCGGCGCCACGCGCACCTACCTCTACTACAACCCGACCAACCCGCTGGCCTCGGTGTTCTGGCACCGGCAGGGTTACCGTCCGCTGTGGACCAGCTGGGAGGTGCGCCCGGCGTCGGCGCTCCGCTGAGCGGACACCCCTTCCGCGGCGCGGGGCCGCTCTGCCCGGTGCGTCACCCACGAGTGTGACGTGCGTCCGGTGATCTTGCCGCGTCCCGCCGCGGGGACTAGCTTTTGAACTGACCGGTCAGTTCAAAAAGTTCCCGACGCTGGAGTAACCGTGCAGGTCCGCGCCGATCGGGTGTCCCTCGAAGGGCACCACGGCCCCTTGTTACCGCCCACCTCGCTGACCGTCGGCGAGGGCGACCTGGCGATCGTGCACGGCGAACCCGGCGTCGGCGTCACCGCGTTCGGCCTCGCGCTGGCCGGCCGGCTGAAGCCGACCACCGGCACGGTGCACGCCGAAGGAACCGACGCCGGGCTGCCCGAGCTCGTCGCCGTCGTCGACGCCCCCGGCGTCAGCGAGCCCGACGACGCCCTCGCCCTGCGCGTGGTCGTCGGCGAGGAGCTGGCGCTGGCCCACCGCCCGGCCGGCAAGGAGGACGTCGCGCGCTGGCTCGCCGGGCACGACGCCGCGCCGTTCGCGGGCACGCGGTTCGAGAACCTCACCCCGGCCCTGCGCACGCGGCTGCTGACCGAGCTGGCCGCCGAGCGCAAGGGCGTGCGGCTGCTCGTCCTCGACACCCCCGACCGGCACACCAGCGACGTCGACAGCTGGGCCGGGCTGGCGCGCGAGCAGGCCGAACGCGGCCTGGCCGTCGTCGTCCTGACCGCGACGACGCCGCTGTCCGCGCTGCCCTTCACGCCCGCGCGCCTCGGCTCGGCCGAGCAGCCCGAGCCGCAGCACCACTCCCCCGAGCCCGGACCCGCCCCCACCGAAGAGCTCCCCGAGAGCACCGACGGAGTCTCCGAATGAACGCCTTCCGGATCGCGCGCAACGAGCTGCGCCGCCTCTCCACCGGCACGATGCCGAAACTGGCGCTGGTCGCGCTCGTGCTGGTGCCGCTGCTCTACGCGTCCTTCTACCTCTACGCGAACTACGACCCGTACGGCCGCCTCGACAAGCTGCCCGCCGCTGTGTTCACCAGCGACACCGGCGCGAAGGACTCCGGCGGCCAGCAGCGCAACGTCGGTCGCGAGGTGACCGACGAGCTCGTCAAGTCGGGCACCTTCCAGTGGCACGAGGTGTCCGAGCAGGAGGCCCGCGACGGCGTCCGCGACGACAAGTACTCCTTCGCGATCGGCATCCCCAGCGGCTTCTCCGCCGCGCTGCTGTCGGTCGGCAACTTCCAGCCGCAGCAGGCGACGATCACGCTGACCACCAACGACGCCAACAACTACCTGTCCGGCACCATCGCCAAGCAGGTGGCCGAGCAGGTGCGCAAGACGATCGCGGAGAAGGTCGGCAGCGAGGCCGCGGATCGGTTCCTGGTCGGCTTCTCGACGATCTACGCCAAGATCCAGGAGGCGTCGACCGGCGCGTCCCAGCTCGCCGACGGCGCTTCACGACTCGAGTCGGGTCAGCAACAGCTGGCCGACGGTGCCGCGAAGCTCGCGGACGGCTCGTCGACGCTGGCGACCGGCCTCGGCACGCTCAAGAGCAGCACGGCTTCCCTTCCCTCGCAGACGGAGAAGCTGGCCGACGGCGCTTCGCAGGTCGCGGCCGGAGACCAGAAGGTCGCCGACGCAGCGTCGCTGGCCGCCACGGCGTCGTCCGACATCCAGGGCAAGCTCGACTCCTACCGCACCCAGCTCGTCACCGACCTGCGCAACGCGGGTGTGCCGGAGGAGCAGGTCCAGGCGATCGTCGCGCGCGCCGATCAGCTGCGCTCCCCGGTCGACCAGGCGAACAGCAAGATCCAGCAGGCCAACGGCGACCTCGCGAAGCTGGCCGACGGCGCCCGGCAGGTCTCCGACGGCGCGGCCAAGCTCGCCGCCGCGTCCCCGCAGCTGGCGAACGGCATCGCGCAGGCGTCCGACGGCGCGAACCAGCTGCGTGACGGCGCTTCGCAGCTCGACGACGGCGAGAAGACCGCCGTCACCGGCACCAACCAGCTGGCGGACGGCGCGGTGAAGCTGCGCGACGGGCTGGCCGCCGGGCTCCAGCAGATCCCGAACCCGGACGACCCGACCCGCGCGGCGACGGCCAACACCATCGCCGACCCGGTGGCGGTGAACGCCAACGGCGAGGCGTCGGCGGGGACGTACGGCGCCGGGCTCGCGCCGTTCTTCATCTCGCTGGCCACGTGGATCGGCGCGTTCGTGCTGTTCCTGATCCTGCGGCCGCTTTCGACGCGCGCGCTGACCGCGGGGGCGGCGCCGTTCCGGGTCGCGGTCGGTGGCTGGCTGTCGTCGGCGCTGCTCGGCATCGCGCAGGTGGTCGTGCTCTTCGGCGCGGTGACGTGGCTGGTCGGCATCCACATCGCGCACCCGTTGGGCGCCATCGGGTTCGCCGTGCTGGTGTCGCTGACGTTCACGTCGGTGGTGCACGCGCTCAACGCGTTCTTCGGCGCGGTCGGGAAGTTCCTCGGCCTGGTGCTGCTGGTGCTGCAGCTGGTCAGCGCGGGCGGGACGTTCCCGTGGCAGACCATCCCGGACGCGCTGTACCCGCTGCACGTGGTGCTGCCGATGGGCTACGCGATCGACGGCTTCCGCCACCTGTTCTACAGTGGCGCCACTGTGCAGATCCTGGGAGACATCGGCGTGCTGCTGGCTTATCTGGTGGGCGGGATCCTGGTGTCCACCCTGGCCGCGCGCAAACGTCGCGTTTGGACGGTGTCGGCGCTCAAACCCGAGCTGAGCCTGTGAGCGGCGGGACGAAGCAGAAGCTCTTCGAAGCCACCTTGCGGCTCTCGAAGAGCCGGGGCCTCGTGGGGCTGACGGTGGACGACATCGCCGCCGAGGCGGGCGTCGCGAAGGGCACGGTCTACTACAACTTCGGCTCGAAGGACGGCCTGGTCGACGGGCTCCTGCGGTACGGGGTGGACATGCTCGCACTTCGGCTGCGCGCCGCGGTTTCGGAGGCGGATCCGCTCGACGTGATCGAGGCGCAGGTCGACACGACGCTGGAGTTCATCGCGGCTTACCCGGGGTTTTCGCAGATCCTGGTGAGCGAGCTGTGGCGGACGCCGGGCCAGTGGCACGACACGCTTTCGTTGCTGCGCGAGGAGATCATCTCGATCGTGAAGCACCAGCTGTCGCGCTTGGAATCGGCCGGCCGGCTGCCGGAGGGAGTGGAAATCCCGACGGCGGCGGCGGGGCTGTTCGGCACGATGCTGGTGGTGGCGCTGGACTGGCAGGTGTTCGGACCGCAGCGGAGTCGGGGTGAGGTGCGGGAAGCGGTGATGGTGCTGATCCGAGGGCTCGGCCGCCGCTGAGGACGGTCGCCGGGTCGGCCGGTTCAGCCGACTTCCGGGGCACCACTCGCGGGGCGCCCCCCGTTTTCCACTTTACCGGTGGGCACCGACAGTTCCGGCACCGAACGCGGTGGACGGGCACTCGGCCGAGGCGGGACCGCGCAGTTCGTGGGCCGGCCCGCCGGGGCGCCCCCCGTTCTCTACTTTACCGTTCGGCACCGACAGTTCCGGCGCCGAACGTCAGCCGCGGTCCTCGATGCGGGCCCGGACCGCGGCTGCGTACGTGTCGACCGCCGTGGCCGCCGCGGTCAGCTCGCAAGGACCGTCGATCAGCAGCCTCTTCGCCGGGACATACACCTGCTCCAGCTCCGGATCGCCCGCCAAGCCCTGCTCGCGCGCGAGCTCGTTGTCCGCGGCCAGGCGCGCCCGCAGTTCCTCGCGGCGGGCGACCAGTCCGTCGAGCACCGCGCGCTGGCGGCGGCCGTCCTCGACCGCCGGGGCGACCGCGTGCTCGTGGCCGCCGATGTGCTTCTCGACCCACTCCGCGTCGCCGTCGACTTCGGCCGACCGCAGCTGCTTCAGCGCGCCGCGCAGCCGCTGGGCCCGGGCGGGCAGCATCGCGACGCCGGTGAACCGGGTCGCCACGCGCAGCTGGTACGCCTCGATCTCGGCGAGTTCCTCGACGGACTGGGTCAGCACGTCGAGCCGGCCCGCGAGGTCGTCCGGCGCCGGGCGGGCCCCGAGGGTGCTCGCCCGCACCGCCGCGACCCCGGGCGAGGACTCCTCCCGGAACCCGAGCAGCAGGCGGATGCCGAGCTCGGCCGCGCGGCCGGCCAGCGGGGCCAGCACCTCGCCGACGAGCCGGTCGGGTTCGGCGGAGTCGTCGATCGCGTCGACGACGAGGGTGCGGCCCGCGACCCCGGTCGTGAGCCGATCGGCGATCCGGTGGCGGACGGCGTCGGCGGTACGGCCGGTGGCATCGACGGCGAGGTCGACGCTGCCGGCCGGCGGCATCCCGCCGGGCGGCAGGCCGGACACGCCGAGGGAGCGTTCGCGGTCGGCGAGGACGATCCCGAACCGCAGGGCCGCGGCGACGGGCGAGCCGGCCTCGCCGGTGTCGACGACCCAGACCGTGCCGGGCTCGGCCTTGGCGAACCAGTCGGCGACGCGCTGCACGAAGGAGCCGTCGACGGCTTCGCCGACGGGCCGCGAAAAACTCGCGTCGACCGCCGGGCTGCCCGAGGTCCAGATGCTCAGCTGCGGCAGGTGCCCGAGCATGGTCTCGACCGGGATCATCCAGGTCCCGGAGTCCTTGCCGACGACGACGCCGACGACGTGGCCGGTCGCCTCGTCGAGCACCGCCGTGCCCCCGAAGCCGGGGCCGAGCGGTTCGGCTTCGGAGGTGCGGAACAACCGGACCCACTCGCCGCCGGGACCGCCGGGGTGCTCGGGGCCGCCGAGCCGTGCGTGGGTCCAGCGGCCGATCGAACCCGGCGGGAACCCGAAGGCGCGCACGAGCTGGTGCTCGCCGAGCGGCATGCGGTGCAACGGTGCGCGGAAGACGCGGGATTCGGGCCGTTCGAGCCGCAGCACGGCGAGATCGCCGCGCCCACCGCCGTCGGAGGGCACCCAGCAGCCTTCGACGACGGCGGCCGTGGCGGGCATCGCCTCGGCCAGGCCGACGAAGTCGACGCTCAGCGCGGAACGCGGACCCCCGGCGGCTTCGACGACGTGCGCACTCGTGAGGACGTGGTACTCGTCGAGAACCGTGCCCGCACCGCACACCCGGCCGAGTTCGTCGTGCAGCCGGACCCGCCAGCGTCGTCGCTCACGCTCGAACCCCATTCGGCGGACCCTACGCCGTGATCGCCACGCCTCGGGTGCCGACCTCCCTACCCAGCGGTAATGGCTCACCCGAACGGAGTCCTCCGTTCGTCGCAATGCCAACGGTTTTCGTGCGCGGATGACTGAACGGGCCCCCGGGGAGACCGTTCAGCGGGACCGTGGCTCCGTCCGGCGGTCTGCCCGAAAGAGCACCCGACACTGCACCGCTTGACCGTCAAACCCGGCCGAAGACCGCGCTCCCCGGGGCCGCCGGGTCGTCGCCCGCCCAGAACTCGTACCAATGGCCCGTGAACTCGTCGTGGGACAGGCGGCCGTCGCCGTCGGTGTCCAGGAAGGCGAACACCTCGTCCGTCGGGGTGCCGGCGCCGCTCCAGGCCTCGATCATCCGGCGGTACTCCGCCGCCGAGATCGTGCCGTCGCCGTTTTCGTCCACCGCTTCGAACATCGCCGACGCGGTGCCGGTGACCGCGCCCGGCGTCTTCGGGAGCTCGTCGACGACGCCGAGGACGTCGTCGAGGCTGACCTTGCCGTCGCGGTCGCGATCGGACGCGTCGCGCAGCGTCGCCCACCAGCCCATCATGATGGTGGCGAGCTTCTCCCCCTCAAGCGTGCCGCCGTCGGTGCCGCGGAGGTCGAGCCATCTCGCCGTGAGCGCCCGGAAGTCGGACTCGGTCAGGTAGCCGTCGTCATCGGTGTCCATCGCGCCGAACACGCCGGAGATCTTGCGTCGCTGGAAGTCACTGGCCATGCACGAAGCATCGTCCCGGCAACGAGCACCCGACGACGTCCGCCCGAGTACACCCGCGCCACGACCCGGTGATCCGAATCGCGACGCTGAGTGAACCCGGACGTCAGTGCGCGGCTTCGTTCCAGGACCGGCCGTAGCCGACCGAGACCTCCAGCGGCACGGCCAGCTCGTAGGCCGACCCCATGCCGTGGCGCACGAGCTTCTCCAGCTCCTCGCGCTCCCCGTCGGCGACCTCGAGCACCAGTTCGTCGTGCACCTGCAGCAGGATCCGGCTCTTCAGCTTCGCCTCGACCAGCGCGCGGTGGACGTTGAGCATCGCGACCTTGATGATGTCGGCCGCGCTGCCCTGGATCGGGGCGTTCAGCGCCATCCGCTCGGCCATCTCGCGGCGCTGGCGGTTGTCGCTGTTGAGGTCCGGCAGGTAGCGGCGGCGGCCGAAGACCGTCTCGGTGTACCCGTTCTTCGCCGCGACGCCGACGACCGAGTGGAGGTAGTCGCTGATCCCGCCGAAGCGGTCGAAGTACGCCTCCATCTGCGCCTTGGCGTCCTCGGTGGAAATCCGCAGCTGTTGCGAGAGCCCGTACGCCGACAGCCCGTACGCGAGGCCGTACGACATCGCCTTGACGCGGTAGCGCAGCTCCGGCGTGATCTCCTCCGGCGGCATCGAGAACGCCCGCGACGCGACGAACGTGTGCAGGTCCTCGCCGGAGTTGAACGCCTCGATGAGGCCCGCGTCCTTCGACAGGTGCGCCATGATCCGCATTTCGATCTGGCTGTAGTCCGCGGTCATCAGCTCGGTGAAGCCCTCGCCGACCACGAACGCGTCACGGATGCGGCGGCCTTCTTCGGTGCGGACCGGGATGTTCTGCAGGTTCGGCTCGGTCGAGGACAGGCGCCCGGTGGCCGCGATGGTCTGCAGCAGCGTCGTGTGGATGCGCCCGTCGTCGGCGACGGCCTTGATCAGGCCTTCGACGGTCGTACGCAGCTTCGTCGCGTCCCGGTGCTCCAGCATGTGCTGCAGGAACGGGTGCTCGGTCTTCTCGAACAGGCCCTGCAGCGCCTCGGCGTCGGTGGTGTAGCCGGTCTTGGTGCGCTTGGTCTTCGGCATGCCGAGCTCGTCGAACAGCACGACCTGCAGCTGTTTCGGCGAGCCGAGGTTGATCTGCTTGCCGATCACCGCGTACGCCTCGTCGGCCGCCTGCGTGACGCGCGAGAGGTAGTGCGCCTCGAGCGAGGTCAGCTGCTCCAGGTCGACGGCGACGCCGGCGATCTCCAGCGCGGTGATGACCTCCAGCAGCGGCAGCTCCAGCTCGGCGAGCAGCCGCGCGCCGCCGGTCTGCTCGAGCTCCTTGTCGAGGGCGCCGGCCAGCTCGAAGATCGCGCGGGCCTTGACCAGCTCTTCGTCGATCTCCTTCTGCTCCAGGCCTTCCACGCCGCCGTCGAGCAGCGACAGCTGTCCGTCGCCGCCGTCGGTCTCCGAGCGCAGCTCGCGGTGCAGGTACCGCAGCGCGAGGTCGTCGAGCTCGAAGGTGCGCTGCCCGGGCCGCACGAGGTAGGCGGCGAGCGCGGTGTCCATGGCGAGCCCGGTCAGCGTCCAGCCGCGGGAGTGGATGGCGTGCAGCGGGACCTTGAGGTCGTGGCCGGTCTTGCGGATCTTCGGGTCGGCGAACCACGCGGCGAGGGCGGCGTCGTCGGCCTGATCCATCGCCGTCACGTCGACGTACGCGCCTTCGCCGTCGGCCGATGCGAAGGCGACCGCGCGCAGGTCGGACCGGACCGACGCGCCCGCGGTGCGGAAGGCCAGCGCCACCGGCTCGCCCTCGCCCGCGTGCGCCGCGAGCCAGGCCGCGAGCTCGCCCGGGGCGAGCGCGGACCCCGAGACCTCGAAGCCTTCGTCGGCCTCGGGTTCGGCGCTTTGAAGCGTCGCGAACAGCCTGTCCCGCAGGACGCGGAACTCCAGCTCGTCGAACAGCGCGTGCACGGCCTCGCGATCCCACGGGCGCAGTTCCAGCCCGGCCGGGGCGATCTCCAGCTCCACGTCGCGGATCAGCTCGGTGAGCTGGCGGTTCAGCTGGACCGAGCTGAGGTGGGCGCGCAACGCCTCGCCTGCCTTGCCCTTGACCTCGTCGACGCGGTCGATCAGGTCGTCGAGCGAGCCGAACTGCTTGATCCACTTGGCGGCGGTCTTCTCGCCGACGCCGGGGATGTTCGGCAGGTTGTCCGAGGGGTCGCCGCGCAGCGCGGCGAAGTCCGGGTACTGCCGCGGGGTGAGCCCGTACTTCTCCTCGACGGCGTCCGGGGTGAACCGCGTCATCTCCGAGACGCCGCGCTTCGGGTACAGCACGGTGACCTGGTCGGTGACCAGCTGCAGCGCGTCGCGGTCGCCCGTACAGATGAGGACGTCGAAGTCCTCCGCCGTCGCCTGCGTCGTGAGCGTGGCGATGATGTCGTCGGCTTCGAAGTTCTCCTTCGTCAGCGACGGGATGCCGAGCACGTCGAGGACTTCCCTGACCAGGTCCACCTGGCCGCGGAACTCGTCCGGGGTCGCGCTGCGGTTCGCCTTGTACTCGGCGAAGGTCTCCGAGCGGAACGTCTTGCGCGAGAGGTCGAACGCCACCGCGAGGTGGGTCGGCGTCTCGTCGCGCAGCAGGTTGATGAGCATCGAGGTGAACCCGAAGACCGCGTTCGTGACCTGCCCGGTCTTGGTCTTGAAGTTCTCCGCGGGCAACGCGAAAAACGCGCGGTAGGCCATCGAATGGCCGTCGATCAGCAGCAGCTTCGGCCGCTCGGCGACACCGGTCGTTCCTGTGGCGTTGGCAACGGTCGTCTTCTCACTCGGGCTCACGGAGCCGAGTCTAGGCTGAGGGTCCGACACTCTTACGTGTCGCATAGGAACAGGAGCTTTGCGTGACCGAAAGTGCCGCCCCCATCGACGTGGACCGGCTGTCGGGGATCGACCCGGCCGCCGCGGACCAGCAGCTGAACGACAAGGTCGGCATGAAGCTGCTGGAAGCGACCGCCGAACGCGTGGTCGGCACGATCCCGGTCGAGGGCAACCTCCAGCCGTACGGCCTGCTGCACGGCGGCGCCAACGCCGTGCTCGCCGAAGCGCTGGGCTCGACGGTCGCCGCGCTGAACGCGGGCCCGGGCCGCGCGGCGATGGGGCTGGAGCTCTCCTGCACGCACCACCGGGCCGTCCGCTCGGGCACCGTCACCGGCGTCGCGACGCCGCTGCACGTCGGGCGCGGCACCATCACCGCGGAGATCGTGCTGACCGACGACGAGGGCCGGCGCACCTGCACCGCACGGCTCACCTGCGTCGTCCGGGACCGCCCGCCGGGCGCCTGAGCCGGTGGACCTCGACCTCGCCCAGGTACGGGCGTTCGTCGTGACCGCGGAGCAGCGCCACTTCGGGCGCGCGGCCCAGGCGCTGTTCCTCACCCAGCAGGCGCTGTCGAAACGGATCCGGAAGCTCGAGGACACCCTCGCGACGCCGTTGTTCCTGCGCACCAACCGTTCGGTCGAGCTCACCGCCGAGGGCGAGCGCTTCCTCCCGCACGCGCTTGAGCTGGTGCGGGTGGCCGACGCGGCGGTGGCCGCGATGGGCGCCGACGACCGGCCGCTGCGCCTCGACGTCGTCGACTTCCGGCTCTCCCCCATGTTCGTGCTGCGCCGGCTCGCCGCGCGCGAGCCGGCGATGCGGATCGACCGCGTCGCCGGTGGCGGCTTCGCCAACGCCGTCGAGCCGCTGCTGACCGGCCGGCTCGACGCCGCCATCGGCCGGGTCACCGGCTTCGGCGCGCCGCTGCCCGACGAGCTGGAGCACCGTCCGATCCGGCTCGAGCCGCTGGTCGGGCTGCTCGCCCCGGAGCACCCCCTGGCCCAGCAGGACGTGCTGCGGCTCGACGAGCTGCGCACCGAGGGCATCTGGCTGCCCGGGTCCGGTGGGGCCGCGGAATGGCTGTCCTACCTGCAGGCGATGTGCGCCCGGTTCGACGTGCCGATCGACGACTCCGGCGTCAGCTACGACCTGCGGCACACGCTCGAGCAGACGCGGTACGGCAAGCGGCGCGTGACCCTCGCCGGCGCCGACATGGAGCTCGCGCCCGACCTCGACCTGAAAGTGCTGCCGTTCGAGCCGTCCCCGCTGTTCCCGTGGTCGCTGGTCTGGCGGCGCGGGAAAGCGCACCCGGCGCTGCGGCGGCTCCTCGCCCTGGCCGGGCGCACCAGTCGTGAAGAGGACTGGTGCGCCTACGACCCGGAGCACGCCTGGCTGCCGGAGGACGACCTCAAGCTCGCAACCACCGCGCGAACCACTCGCTGAACGCCGCGTCGACCTGCTTCGCGGCCGGCGTCCCCGGTGCGAACTCGTGCGCCATCCCGTCGACCGTCACCAGCTCGGTCCCCAGCTTCTCGCGCAGCGCCTCCGCCGGTTCACGCACGGCGACGTCGTCGTCCGCGCCGGCGACCAGCAGCAGCGGCGTGGTCAGCTCCCCGGCCCGGCGCACGAAGTCGTAGTGGCCGGCGACCTCCCGGGACCGCGGGGTCCACGGGTAGGTGACGTCGAAGAGCCGCTCGTTGCGGCCGATCACCGGCGCCAGCTGCGCGACCGGGCTGACCACGGCGGCGGCCTCGACGGCGACGTCCCCGCGGGCGAGCACCTCCAGCGCCACCAGCGAGCCCGCCGAGCCGCCGAAGACGCCGAGCGGGCCGTCCGCGCCCGGAAGCCGGTCCCGCAGCTCGGCCAGCGCCGCGGGGAACTCCGCCACCGCCTGCTCAGTGACCGGCCCGAAGACGTTCAGCACCGCGTCCTCGCTCGCCAGCCGGAACAGCTCCGCCGGACCGCCCTCGGGCAGCCGGGCCCCGGTCAGCGGCAGGCCGAAGTACACCCGCCACGCCGGCAAGCCGCTCATCGGCACCGCCTCGGCGAAGGTCTGCTCGCTCGCGGGCACCTCCATCAGGTGCCAGCCCGCCACCAGCGCCGCCGGCGCCGCCGGGTCCGCCGGCGGCAGCGCCACGAACGGCACGCCCGCCGCGGTGCCCTCGACCACTTCCCGCATCCTGTCTCTCCCTGTCTCTCGCCTGCCCCCAGCCAACCGCCGGGGAGCGGGGCGGGTCCAACAGCCGTTCGGGCACCCACGACAACCGATGGTTGTGACCGCGGTGCCCGAAGGGGCAGCCGTTCGGGCAGACCTGCCGGTCCCGGTCAGCGGGGCCGGTCCGTTCGGCCGCCGAACCGGACGTAAGGTGCATCCCTACGGTGGTGCCCGCCTCGCGGCGCCCCCGCCAGGGTGAACAGCGGGTCGACGGGAAACCGGCCACGCACCGTCCGCCGAAATGGGCGATGACATACCGGGGAAACACGGCTGTCACCCATTCGCAGAACAAGCCCCGATACTTAGCATCGCTGCGTGACCAGCGGCGGGCTGTAACGAAACGTCGTTCGGCTTTTCGTGCAATTCGTGTCGGTTGCGATCGTCACGATGTGGACACAGAGTAGTGAGGCCGCCTGTGCACATGACGGGCGAGAGGGATATCTTCCTGCCCTAACCTAGCCCCTGTGTCGGGGGCAACGCCCTACCGGCGGCTGGTTGGTTATGGGAGGTAGTCGGTGTCAGGAGTGCGTTTTGGACGGGTTCTCGCCCTCGCAGCGGCGACGTCGCTCGCGCTGGCGGGCTGCGCCGGTGGCGGCTCGTCCAGCAACAGTGGTGACGGAAGCACGCTGAAGATCGGGTTCATGGGCGACCTGACCGGGGAGAACTCCGGGATCGTGATCCCGCCCAACAACGGCGCCAAGCTCGCTATCGACGAGTACAACGCCACCAACCCGAGCGTCAAGCTCGAGCTGAAGAACTACGACAGCCAGGGCAAGCCGGAACAGGCCACCTCGCTGGTGCAGACCGCGATCGGGACGGACAAGATCACCGCCCTGATCGGCCCGGCGTTCTCCGGTGAGTCGAAGGCCGTCGGCGGCGTCCTCGAGCAGGGCAAGGTCCCGAGCGTGTCGCCGTCGGCGACCAACCCGGGTCTCGCCGCGAACGGCTGGAAGTACTGGCACCGCGTCGTCGCGAACGACAACGACCAGGGCCCCGCGATCGCGAACTTCCTCATCACGGCGAAGTCGCCCAAGAACGCGTACGTCCTCTCGGACGACCAGGAGTACAGCGTCGGCCTCGCGGACGCGTTCGAGAAGACCTTCAAGGACAAGGGCATCACGACCGAGCGCGACAAGTTCGCCAAGGACGCGTCGGACTACTCGTCGACCGTGCAGAAGGTCAAGGCGGCCAACCCGGACGTCATCACCTTCGGTGGTTACTACGCCCAGGGCGGCCGGCTGCTCAAGCAGCTCCGCGACGGCGGCGTGAAGGCCATCTTCGCCACCGGTGACGGCTCGCTCGACCCGCAGCTGGTCTCGGGTGCGGGTGCCGCGGCGGCCGACGGTGCCGTCATCGGCTGCCCGTGCAACATCCCGGACGCCGGCGCGACGAACGAGTTCGCCACCAAGTACAAGGCCAAGTTCAACGTCGACCCGGCGATCTACGCGACCGAGGGCTACGACGCGGCGACCGCGATCATCAACGCGGTCAAGGCGGGCAACACCACCGGCGAGAAGATCAACGACTTCCTCAAGACCGAGGACTTCAAGGGCGCGTCGAAGCAGATCAAGTTCAAGGAGAACGGCGAGCCGCAGACGAACGCGATCTACGTGTACCAGGTCGTCGGCGGGGTCATCAAGAACCTCGGCGACTCGACCGCCGCCAAGATCACCGGCTGACGGAGCTAGTTAACACCTAACGGGAGCGGGGGCGCTGTGCTCGGACACAGCACCCCCGCTCCCCGCCAATGTGGCGACCATCCTCGCCCCGTCAGGTAAGGCAACTACGTCATGTTCCAAGATCTGCAGAGCCAGTTTCTGGGCAGCACCATCGGCGGCCTGGTAGCCGGCTCCATCTACGCCCTCATCGCCCTCGGCTACACGATGGTCTACGGCGTGCTGAGGCTGATCAACTTCGCGCACTCCGAAATCTTCATGATCGGGACGATGACGTCCCTGTTCATCCTCATCGCCATCGCCGGTGGCACCGCCCCGATCACCGTCGGCGTGTTCGGGATGATCGGCATCCTCCTGCTCATCGCGGTGTCCTCGGCCGCCGTGTCCGGCGGGTCGGCCATCGTGCTGGAGCAGCTGGCCTACCGGCCGCTGCGCAAGAAGGGCGCGACCCGGCTGGCCGCACTGATCTCCGCAATCGGCGCCTCCCTGTTCCTGCAGGAGCTGTTCGGTCTCGCGATCATCCCCGCGCTGTCGGACAAGGCGGGCAAGGTCCAGCAGAACGCGCCCCGGTTCGTGCCGCACGAGGAGCTGTTCCGGATCGGCAACGGCGTCGTGCGCACCGACCACGTCTTCGTCGTCATCGCCGCCGTCGTCGTGATGGTCGTGCTCGACCAGCTGGTCAGCCGCACGCGCATCGGCCGCGGCATCCGGGCGACCGCGCAGGACCCCGAAGCCGCCGTGCTCATGGGCGTCAGCATCGACCGCATCGTCCGGATCACGTTCCTGCTCGGCGGCGCGATGGCCGGTGTCGCCGCGGCGCTCTACGTCATGGAGTACGAAAACACGGACTACCGGGTCGGCTTCCTGCTCGGCATCAAGGCGTTCACCGCGGCCGTCCTCGGTGGTATCGGCAACCTGCGCGGCGCCCTCCTGGGCGGCATCGTGCTGGGCCTGGTCGAGAACTGGAGCTCCATCTTCCTCGGTTCCGAGTGGAAGGACGTCACCGCGTTCGTGGTCCTCGTCCTCGTGCTGATGCTCCGGCCCACCGGCATCCTCGGTGAATCCCTCCAGCGAGCACGCGCATGAAAGGCGACGGAGTGGCTGACAACAACGAAACCCCGGCGCGCAAGGGTTTCCACCCCGTCGACGGGATGCGCGACTGGTGGGCCGACGCGCCGCACTGGCAGCGCTACGGCGTGTACCTCGCCCTGCTCGTCCTGGTCCTGATCCTGCCCGCGCCGTGGATCGGCGCGTTCATGTCGCCGTACTCGGACTGGACGACCGTCCTGATCTTCCCGGTCGGCACCTACATCCTGCTGGCCGTGGGCCTCAACATCGTGGTCGGCCACGCGGGCATGCTCGACCTCGGCTACGTGGCGTTCTTCGCGATCGGCGCCTACACGTGGGCGTCGATCGGCACGACCTACGGCTGGTCGTTCTGGCCGACGGTGGTGATCGGCATCTTCCTGGCCTCGGTGTCGGGCGTCATCCTCGGCGCACCGACGCTCCGGCTACGCGGCGACTACCTGGCGATCGTGACACTGGGCTTCGGTGAGATCGTCCGGATCACGGCGAACAACACCGACGGCATCGGCGGCGCGCGCGGCATCACGAACGTCCCGCACCCCGAGCCGCTGTTCGGCATGGAGTTCTTCCTCGACCCGGCGCCGTACTACTACCTGATGGTGTTCGCGATCGTGCTCGTCATCGTCTTCTCGGTGCGGCTCACCAAGAGCCGGGTCGGGCGGGCGTGGGCGGCGATCCGCGAGGACGAGGACGCGGCCGAGCTGATGGGCGTGCCGACGTTCAAGTTCAAGCTGCTCGCCTTCGCGATCGGCGCGATGATCGGTGGCTTCGCCGGCACGATCTACGCCAGCAAGGCCGTGTTCATCGAGCCGAACAACTTCCCGTTCATCCTGTCCGCGACCATCCTGGCCGCGGTCGTGCTGGGTGGGTCCGGCAACCTGCCGGGCGTCATCCTCGGGGCGTTCGTGATCGCGTGGCTGCCGGAGCGGTTCCGCCAGTTCAACGACTACCGCGTCCTGATCTTCGGTGCCGTCCTGGTGCTGATGATGGCGCTGCGGCCGGAGGGCCTGCTGCCGTCGCGGCAGCGCAAGGCCGAACTACGGGAAGGAACCGGTGGCATGGGCGCGCTGGGCGCGGAAGTGGCCGGCCCCGACTCCGAGGCTTCGGCGGAGGTGACGAAGTGAGCGCGCTGCTCGAATTCGACAACGTGACCATGCGCTTCGGCGGCGTCACGGCGTTGCGCGAGGTCAACCTCACCATCAACGAGGGCGAGATCTTCGCCCTCATCGGCCCGAACGGCGCGGGCAAGACCACGGTGTTCAACGTGGTCACCGGCGTCTACCAGCCGACCGAGGGCGAGGTCCGCTTCGACGGCGACCGCATCGACGGCATGAAGCGGTTCAAGGTCACCAAGCGCGGCGTCGCCCGGACGTTCCAGAACATCCGGCTGTTCCACAACATGTCGGCGCTGGAGAACGTCATGGTGGGCGTCGACGCGCACCACAAGACGGGCGCGATCGGCGCGACGCTCGGCCTGCCGTGGCACCGCAAGGAAGAGAAGCAGGGCCGTGAACGGGCCCGGGAGCTGCTCGACTTCGTCGGCATCGGCCGGGTCGAGCACAACGTCGCGAAGAACCTCTCCTACGGCGACCAGCGCCGGCTGGAGATCGCGCGGGCCCTCGCCACGGACCCGAAGCTGCTCCTGCTCGACGAGCCGGCCGCGGGCATGAACCCGGCGGAGAAGAACTCGCTGCAGGCGCTGATCCGCAAGATCCGGGACGACGGCCGCACGGTGCTGCTGATCGAGCACGACATGGGCCTGGTCATGCACATCAGCGACCGGCTGGCGGTGCTCGACTTCGGCCAGAAGATCGCAGAAGGGCTGCCGCACGAGGTGCAGAACAACCAGAAGGTGATCGAGGCTTATCTGGGGGTGTCCGAAGATGCTTCTTGAGGTCGAGGACATCAACGTCCACTACGGCAAGATCGCGGCCCTCAAGGGCATGAGCATCCAGGTCGGCGAGGGTGAGATCGTCTCCCTCATCGGGGCCAACGGCGCCGGCAAGACCACGACGCTCAAGACGATCTCCGGGCTCCGTCCGCTCACCAGCGGCCGGATCCTGTTCAACGGCCAGGACATCTCGAAGACCCCGGGGCACAAGCGCGTGCTGCTCGGGATCGGCCAGTCGCCGGAGGGCCGGGGCGTGTTCCCCGGTATGACGGTGCAGGAGAACCTCCTGATGGGTGCCTATACCCGCAAGGACGACCTCCAAGCCGACCTCGCCGAGGTCTACGAGCTGTTCCCCCGGCTCGCCGAGCGCAAGACGCAGTTCGGCGGCACGATGTCGGGCGGCGAGCAGCAGATGATCGCCATCGGCCGCGCGCTGATGACGAAGCCGAAGGTGCTGCTGCTCGACGAGCCGTCGATGGGCCTGGCGCCGATGCTGATCGCGCAGATCTTCGACATCATCCGCGAGATCAACAAGCGCGGGACGACGGTGCTGCTGGTGGAGCAGAACGCCCAGCAGGCGCTGAAGCTGTCGGACCGGGCGTACGTGCTCGAAACGGGCCGTGTGGTCCAGAGCGCGCCCGGGGCCGAACTGCTGAACGACCCGAAGGTGCGGGCCGCCTACCTCGGTGGCGACCTCGGCGTCTGAGTGGCTTTTTTTGGGGGCCCGGCTTCGTGCCGGGCCCCCTTTTTCACAGCTTGATGTCGGTGCCGTTGGCGTTCTTCATGTCGGTGATGGTCGGGCCACCGAACGCCCTGACGGCGACCGGCTTCCGGTCCTTGGGGATGTCCCAGTAGAGGTCGAACTCGACGCGCACGCCGTGCCCGAGGTCGAACTGGCCGGGCTGGCGCTTGATCAGCATGGCCTGCTCGTCCGGCGGGTGGGTGGCGCCCTGGTCGTCGACGAGCAGCTGGCGTTTCGTGTCGAACAGGACGCTCGAGGTCCCGGTGTTGGTGATCACGAGCCGCAGCCGGACGAACTGGCCCTTGGCGGGGAACTCGGTGTGGCTCCCGGTGATGCTGGGCAGGCCCGCGGCCAGGCCGATCAGCGAGAACTCGGTGTCACCGTTCTTCGCGAGCGGCACTTTGAGGGCGGTCTCGTCGGGCCGGACCTGGCGCGGCGGCAGCTCATAGGTCGTCGGCGCGGGCGTGCTGGGCGCCGCGGCGTCGCACCCGGCCAGCAGTGTGAGGGCGACGACGGCCGGCAGCAGTTTCACACTCGTGATTCTGCCCGCCGGCCGTCGGTCCGGCTAGGTTCCGATGCTTTCGACGACGGCCTCGGCGACGGCCTTCATGGTGGTCCGGCGGTCCATGGCGGTGCGCTGGATCCAGCGGAAGGCATCGGGCTCGGTGAGGCCTTGGCGGCTCATGAGCAGGCCCTTGGCGCGGTCGATGACCTTGCGCGTCTCGAGCCGGTCGGTGAGCCCGGCGACCTCGGCCTCGAGGGCCTGCAGCTCGGAGAACCGGCTGACGGCGAGCTCGATGGCGGGCACGAGGTCCCGCTTGGCGAAGGGCTTGACGAGGTAGGCCATGGTGCCGGCGTCCCTCGCCCGTTCGACCAGGTCACGCTGGCTGAAGGCGGTGAGGATGACGACGGGCGCGATCCGGTCACCGGTGATCTTGGCGGCGGCCTCGATGCCGTCCAGCTTGGGCATCTTGACGTCGAGGATCACGAGGTCGGGCTTGAGATCGGTGGCGAGGGAGATGGCCTGCTCGCCATCCCCGGCCTCACCAACGACTTCGTAGCCCTCTTCACGCAACATTTCGACGAGGTCCAGCCGGATGAGCGCCTCGTCCTCGGCGACGAGCACCCGACGCTGCGGCACGGTGGCGGCACCGTTGGCCTCGGTAGCCTGATCGGTCACCGGGGTCCTCCTGAAGATTCGGCGGGACGGTCGGTTTCGCGGCTTCCCGCGAACCTGAAGCCTACCGGGAACGATCCAGAAGCAGAGATGGCGTTCACCACGTAGTGGCGGGCGCGACACTCTGCGCCCCGGTAACTCGCCGGACACAGTGATCCCGTAGAGTCACTACGTCACGCCCCCGTAGCCCAACTGGCAGAGGCAACGGATTCAAAACCCGTCCAGTGTGAGTTCGAATCTCACCGGGGGCACCCGCAGCAATCACACCAGCGTCGACCTGCGGCTTCGCCATCCGGACGACTTCCGCGTCCGCTGCGGCTGTGGCCACCTCCTCGATCCTGTCGCCAGGCAGTGTGATGTCGATCATGGCGTGATCCGTTTCGTGGTCGATGCTGACGTGGAGTTTCGTGAGCTCGTAGAGCCGGACCTGGAGTTCGGCCGGCGCGCGGTGAAGGTTGACCGCCAGGTGCGGCAGCAGGTCGAGAACGTCGAGGTCCTCGCGGGTGGCTGTGGTCGGCGATTGCTGGTCGTCCTGGTCGAGTTGGGCGATCTGATCCAGCACGAGCTGACGTTCGGCCCCGATCGCGTTGTACCGGTCCTTCAGACCCTGGGTGAAGGGATCACCGGGGGCTGCATCCTCGGCCTGGCTGAGGATGTTGCTTTGCTTGCGAGCGAAGTCCGCGGCTCGCTTCTCCAGCCGAACTCGACGCTCGCGCCGTTCGGTGCGTTCCCGATCGTCGGCCTGATCCAGCTGCGGGGCGAGCAGGTCGATCCGGCGGTGACCGAACAGGTACTCGGCATACACGTGGTTGACCGCGGCAAGGATGGCGTCCTCGCGCATGTACACCGTCTGGGGATGGTCCGCGAACTTGTCCAGCCGACCGCGGTTGTTGTTCTTCGGCCAACAGCGGTAGTAGTTGTGCCCGCGGTGGTGATGCCCGAGCATCCGCCGACCGCAACGGCAGACCACCCGACCGCGAAGCAAGTAGGCCCGCTTGGTGTTCGGATGCAGGTTGAGGTCACTTCCGTCCCGCGACCCGCGCTTCGCCAGCCGACGCTCGACCAGCTCGTCGTACATCCACTTCGGAATCAACGGCTCATGCGCAGGCTCAACCGACCACACCCACATCTCCGGCGGGTTGACCACACCGGTGCCACCCCGGCTGCGCCGAGCGCGACGGTTGTAGACCTGGTAGCCGGTGTACTTCGGGTTCTTCAGCACATCGGCCACCGCAGACTTCGACCACGCTCCCCTGGCACGCCGGCCACCGGGCGGTTCCGGCGGCGGGTGTGCTTCCAGGTCCGCGTTCAGCCGCTCGGCGATCGTGTCGAAGCCCAGTTGCTCGTGATAGCGCCACTGGGCCATCAACGTGACCGTCTCGGCCCGCTGCCCGTCCGGCTCCAGGCGGGTCTTCGTGATGCCCTTCTCGGCCTTGACCGGGTTCGGGTGTCGGTACTTCTTCGCCCGGTAGCCGTAAAGCGCCTTGCCGATGTTGTAGCCCTCGCGGACGTGCGTGCACGTCCCGCCCCAGGACTGCTCCAGCATGTTGAGCACTTCGTACTCGGCCACCGACTGGTTGATCCGCCGTTGCAGGATCTGCTGGGCACGACCACCGGTGAGCATGATCGGCTCGTTCGAGGCGAACACCGTCACACCGGCGTCCTCCAGCCGACGCTCGACGCTCAACGTCTCGTACATCTTGCGCGCGATCCGCGACATCGACTCGCACATCACGACGTCGAACCGACGGCCTGGCCTGCCCGCTTCAGCCAGCAGGTCGCCGATCCCACCGTCGCGAGCGATCGGGATGTCGAAGCGCTCGTAGTTCGACTTCCGGCTTCGCTTGTCCAGCTCCATGCGTCCGGACTCGACGTCGTAGAAGTGCGCGACGATCACCCAGGAATCGGGCAACGCGACCTTGGACCGCTCCAGCTGGCGGAGCAATGACTGCCGCGGATCTTGGTGCTCCTCGGTCGACGTCCGGCCCACCCACGCGACCCGGACCTCCTTCGCGCGCAATGCCAGCGGCAGCGCGAACGGTGAGACCGCCAGGTCGGACATGCCGGTGTGCCCGGCCCGTGCGGCGACGGCAGGAGATGGAGGATTGGCAGCCTCGGTCATGCGGCACGCTCCTGCGAGTCGTCTACGGATTCGGCGCCAAGCTCGCGATCTTCACGTGCCCAAGCAAGCAGGTCTCGCAGCACGGTCGCGAGTTCGCCTGCAAGCCAGGCCGCCTCAGCACCGCGTGCTTCATGAACAGCAGCGCTGAACTCCCACTGCCGTTGCGCTTCGATGGCTGCAGCGCGCCGACCATGCGGGAATTGAATGACGTCCTCCGCGCCTGCCATGCGTCACCTCCCCCGACCCTCGTGCTCGCTCGGACCTTGGCGATCTCGGCCAGCTGTACCAGCTGAAACAGCTGGCACACAAGACGAATCACCCCAGCACGCACAAGCCTGAAGCGACTGTCTACTTTCCGGCGCAAATTTCCCACCGAGTTCGGCGGACGTTGTCGACGCCCCGCGAGGGGCGCGGCCGAGACGCCGTTGTCCAGCCCGGGCGGGGCCGGAGATCGGCAACGGGGAGCAGGCCCGCGGCACGCAAACTCGCGCCGCTCTCGCCCGCTTGTGTGTAGCTGATGAGGCGCACGTACCCCATGGCTCGCGCCGCGCGCCAGACAGCGCCGTACAGCTTCGAGTTCGCGTTCGGCTCGCCGACGGTGCAGCTGCGCGTGACTTCGAGCGTGACACCGTCATCAAGGCACCGAGCGACGGGACGGCCGGCTGTCGCCACACCGACCAGTTCGTCTCCGCGCGCGACGCCAATCGCGAACTTCATTCCGCGAGGTGGTCGGTGGTGCCGGTGGTGCGCGTCGATGAACGCGCAGGCCTGTCGGAAAGTCACGGGAACGATCTTCAAGCGCACCGCGGCTCATCCCCCGTCCGGGGCTGGGCACGCTGGAACACGCGCTCGTCGACCAGCGGCTCGTGTACCTTCGGCGCCGAAGTCACCCACTGCTCGACGGGAGCCGGACGGCCGGCCACGGTGCGCGCCCAGACCTGGCGCCCGGTGTACTTGACGTTGGCGACGATCCGCTGGACGGCCTTGCCGGTCCACTGACCGCCGGGCACCGGAGGCGGGTACTGGCGCGGATCCCCGTTGAGCCGGACGGCGATGGCGGCGAACGTCAGGCCGTCTTCGGCGCGCCAGCTGAAGATCTGCTTCACGACCGCGGCGGCCTGCCAGTCCGGGACGAGAACCGCCCGCAGCTTGCCGCGTCCGGCAGGCTCAATCACGCGGATGCGCAGGGCACGGTAGCCGTAGGGCGGCGGGCCGAGCTGATAGCCGGCGCGGACGACTTCGGCCATTGCCGCGCGGGCACGCCGGGTGGTCTCGGCGTGGTGGGCAGCGAGGAGGAGCTCGTCACCAAACTGGACTTCGGAGTCGGCGAGAGACCTGCCCGACCACAGAGTTGTCCATAGCTTGGACAGCCATCGTGGCCACGTCATGCCGCTCGCCCCCAGCCGGGGCTTGCAACGGTTTTGACGGGCAGCCGGCCGACCTCAGCGGCGGCGAGTTCAGCGTCGTGAACGAGCTGGAAAACGAGCACTTCGAGGTGGGCGACGACCGCGGTCTGCGCTCGGTCCGCGGCGCGGCGTTCGGCGAGGGAGGCGTGAGTCACGAGGCGGCTGCCGCGCAGTTCGGCTGTCAGGGCCACGCACCGCTCGATCGGCGCCAGCCCGGCCGAGACGCCGGCCGCGATGAGCGGCGTGGTCAGGTCGGTCAGGGAACCGTCGGCCCGGCGGCGGGGACGCGAGACGACGGCGACGTATCCGCCGGAACGCAGCAGTGGCTCGCAATGGACCAGCGTCGTGGAGAGCTCTGCGACGACGACTTCCGCAGCTGCCGAGTTTGTACCGGTCGTGCGGTCCGGCGCGGTACGCAGGCTGGTCAGGATGAGTCCGACTCGTCCGAGCAGCCCGGCGGCCCGAACGGTCGAGAGCACCTTCGGCCGCGCGTCGAGGACCGAGCCGTCGCACCAAGCGCCCCCGGCCTTGGCCGCGGTGACGTTGGCGCGAGCCAGCTTCCACCATCGGCTGTGGGCGGTCAGTCCGAGCGCATGTCGTCCGGCGCGCAGCGCTTCGGCAAGCACGGTGCCAGCGCCGCAATCCGGGTCCAACACGAGGTCGCCGGGACGCGAGTACGCGGCGATCGCGTGCGCAGCGACCGCCGGTGGAATTCGCTCGGTGTCGGCTTCGGTGCCGGGTACGAAGCCCGCGTCGCGAAGCTGCGTGAGCAGGTCACGCTGACCGGTCGACCAGACCGACAGCGGTGCCATAGAGCGCTCATTCATCGGAGGTCTCCCCCGCCGTCGGTCCCGGACATCGACGTCGGCCGGCGGGTGAACACGAGGAGGTCATCGTGCACGGGGAGGTGCCGGACGGGCGCCGCAAAGATCTGCGCGGCCGGCGCCGCGGCGGCGAGCGCGCCGTCCCGCACCGGAACGCGCAGCAGGGCGACGCGGTCGAGGTAGCGCAGTCCCACGTGGTGCGCGCCGCGCACGAGCGAACCGGCCGAGTTTATGAGGCGACCTGGTTCGCGATGACCGTGTGTGATCACGGCAAGCGTGCCCGTTGAGGTGAGCAGATCGGCCCAGTCAGCCGGACGGAACCAGTCGAGGGCGCGCGGTTCGGCCGCGGTGATGACCAGGTCGTAGCGGTCCGGACCGGACGTTGACGTGACCGGGTCCGGCCCGCAACCGTACCCTGCGAACTCGTCGGGGACGAGACCGCGAGCGAGCGGTCCGGGTCCGGACTCGGACTCGTCCGGTGCGTCGCCGTGCTGCTCGCCAACCGGCCCCGGGTTGGCGACAGCAGTCTGCGTCCGGACGCCGCGACCGAGTCGGAAGACGGTCCAGCCTGCCTCGTGCACCCCGGCATACGGTCCGGGCAGAGACCGGGCGCGGGGACCACACGCCGGCCGCGAGGCAGACGGTGCGAGGTAGGGCGCGGGCTCGACGAGAAGCACCCGTTGACCGGGCCGGGTGTAGGTCGTGACGATCTTGATGATCGCGGTGAGGAGCCAGCCGGCGAGCAGTCCAGTACCCGCGAGGACGTCGTCCTGAGCGCACGGCCAGACGGTGCTCGGCCGAGCTGGGCGGGGATGGCGCAAGTTGACCCGGTGCCTTGTGCGCCGCCTCCGCGGATGCGGGATTGGGATGGTCGGCGGGTCGGAGACGCCGTGCTCGTTCGAGCTGCCTTCTGGCGGGTCATCGTGGTGTGACGGGGTCATCGCGGTTTCCTCCGAGCGGTGGACGCTATGCGTTCTGACACCTCTCAACTCCGCATTTCGACCGCAGTTTGGACATGCGCCATCGAGCTTCTTTTCACATCCCGATTGATGTCGAAGGGGGGACCGCCAAACGAGCTAATAGCGCCGCACTAGCGGGCAACTATAACGCCACGTCAGACGCGTAACGCAACGTTTTGTCCAGTCAGCTCCAAGCGAGATGTTGATCTTGACGTCCAGCCTGGTCAGGACTGATTAGTAGGCCGCTAGTAGCTATCCGAAAATCCGCCAAAGACGCCTAGCAGCGAACTGGTATTTGCGTGGTACGAGGCCTGGCTTCATGACGTCGTTCTTATTCGCGTCGACGCCGTAGGAGCCACGACATGGCCACACAAACCGCCTTTCGCCGCCGTCGCAGCGAGGCAGCACCGAACTCCTTGGATATCGCCCGCGACACGTTCACCTTGTTGGTGACGGGGCCACATCCGGTCTCGCTGAACGGCAGATTGTTCACCGGCCTCCCGGACGAGGAAATCCCGCTGGACGAGGTCCGCGACCGGCTGCTGGCGCGCCGGTGCCCGCAGGCGACGCGGGATGCGGTCTGGGCGCACCTGGTGTTGCGCTCCCGGACCGAAGGGGCGACCTGGACCGTCGCTGCGGTCGGCGTCGCACTGCCCGCGCTGACCTCCGTCGCGGCCATTCTGTCCAACCGGTTCGCCGGCGATCCGGCCGACGTTCACGCCGAGGTCCTGCGTGGCTTCCTCGCGGCGCTGTCGACCATCGACCTGCGCCCGCCGCGGATCATGTTGCGGCTGCGCTGGGCCGCGTACCGGTCCGGCTACGACGCTCTCGCCGAGGCGTTGGCGAGTCCCACTCCGGTCGCGCCGGGCTTCCGATCGACGCCGCCGCACGCGCCGTGGGGTCACCCGGATCTCGTCCTCGCCCGTGCCGTCGCGGACGGAGTCCTGACCGAGACCGAAGCCGCGCTGATCGGTGCGACCCGGTTGGAAGAGGTGTCGGTCGCGGACTGGGCCGCGCGGCACCAGGCCGGCGAGTGGGCGGTCTACAAGGCACGCAAACGCGCCGAGCGCCGGCTCGCCGCGTACTTGCGCGAAGGCGCCGTCGAGACCGATCCGACCGACCCCTTGGTCGATCAGGTGGCTACCGCTGTGGCCCTGGCCTCACCCCCTCGCGAGATGCCCCAGTCGTCACCATCCGTGTTCACCGCAGACGGCGACGCGAAGCGGAAAGTTCGGGGCCGCGTGTCCAAAACGGACGCGGATTCCGGAGTTCAGGGCTGCGGGACGAACCCGCGCTCAGCCCGAACTTCGGAGGTGACCCAATGCGCGTGATCGATGCCGAGAGCGGGCCGCGTAGTGCTCGTCTCGACGGCGGCACGCCGCCGGACCGGACCACGGATACGAGCTCGACACTGTCGAATGCTCCGACCATTCGGCGAGGACGCCGTCGGCGGTGGTCGCACGTGGTGCTGGTGGTCGAGCTGTCGGCCGTCGCGTTGCTGGTCTCGGCGTCGGCGGGTCACGCCGACACGATGGTCGTCGCCCTCGCCGGCTCGGTCACCGCCGTCCTGGACAACGTCCGCAACTGGATCATGGGCATCCTGGCTGGCCTGGCCACGGTGTTCCTGTCCATCGGCGGCGTCCGCTACGTGATGGGCGGCGGCGACCCCGGCGAGGTCGAGAAGGCCAAGACGGCCTTCAAGTCCGCGGGGTGGGGCTACGGTTTGGCGGCGCTCGCGCCGCTGGTCGTGGAGATCCTCAAAGGGATCGTGGGGGCCTGACCGATGGCCGTCAGCACCCTGCCCACGGTTCGCCCGTACCGCCGGTCCGGCAGCCCGCCCGAGACCGCTGCCGCGGCGGATCGACCGATGCTCGCCCCCGTCCGCGACGCCGGCCAGCAGGTCTCCATCCGGCGGCGGCGCCGGCGAGCGGGCTGGCTGCTGGTGCTGACCGTCGTGCTCCTGGCCGGCATCCTCGCGGTCAACGCGTGGGCCTCGTCGGCCGCGCCTCGGCAGCCGCCGGAGGACCCGCCGCTGCCTCCGCCGACCGCGCTGCCGACGCCCACGACGTGCAGCTTCCCCGGCCAGCTCGGCTGCACATCGTCGACGCCGACCACCACGCTGAGCAAGCCGTGCACGGGCGAGGACTGTATCCCGCAGCCGACTCCGCCGGCGCCGAGCACGAACCCGCAGCAGCCGGGCACCGGAAGCGGTGACAGCGACTCGGACTGCGGCATCACCGACGTCGGCGCGTGCATCACCGAGGCCATCAACTCGGCGTTCCGCAGTGTCGTCGACGACGCGCTGGATCCGATCCTCGAGCTGATCGGCCACACCGCGCTGTCCACGCCGACGATCAGCGACCTGCCCGGCATCGGCGAGCTCTGGAACAGCTCCTGGGAGATCGTGGTCGCCGCCTACGGACTGCTCATCCTGCTCGGCGGCATCCTGCTGATGGGCCACGAGACCGTCCAGACGCGCTACTCGATCAAGGAGATCGGGCCACGCATCCCGATCGCGTTCATCGCCTCGGCGCTCTCGCTCTTCTTCGCCGACAAGCTCATCCGGCTGGCCAACGGCCTGACCCTGGGTGTCCTCGGAGACGGAGTCAACGCGCCCTCGCTGGGCAACACCTTCCAGGAGGCCGTCCAAGGCATCCAGACCGGCGGGCTCTTCATCATCTTGGTCGCGCTCGTGCTGGTGGTCCTCGGCCTCGGCCTCCTGGTCGTCTACGTCGTCCGGATCGTCATCACCCTCGTCCTGATCATCAGCGCGCCGTTCTTCCTGATGTGCCACGGGCTGCCCCACACCGAGCCGCTGGCGCACTGGTGGTGGAAGGCGATCACCGTGACGACAGGCGTTCAGTTCGCCCAGGCGCTGGTGCTGATCACCGCGGTACGCACGTTCCTGTCCGGCGGCGTGCACCTGTTCGGCTCGACGCTGTCCGCGCTCGGCACGCTGATCGCCGCGATCGCTCTGTTCTTCGTCCTGTTCAAGATCCCGTTCTGGATGCTGAAGGCCGTCAAGGTCGGCTCCGGCCGCTCCTTCCTCGGAGGTTTGGCGCGCGCATACATCGCGGCGAAAACCTTCGGCATGGTCGCCGGCAAGACCGGCGCGTTCGGCAAGGCCGGCGCCGCCGGTGCGACGAAGAACGCCGGTCGCGGCGGCGGCGCGGCGGCCGACCCACCATGGCCGGCACAACCGCGTATGGCGCCCAACCCCGAAGCGATCAACCGACGGCTCAAAGCGGCCCACGACGCCGAACGTGCCCGCGCAGCCCAGCGGCCGACGCTGCCCTCACAAGCGCCGCAGTTCCTGCAGCCCTCACCCCAAGACAGCACCCACGACCCCGCCGTGATCCCGGCGAACCAGGGACCGACCATGCCCGAATTCAGTTCCGCGCCGACGCCTGTCTCGCCCACGCCACAACGAAGGCCACGGTCGGCAACTCCGCAATTTCAAACCGCCGGCGGGCCGCGTCGACGTGGCGGCACATCGCCATCGGCTCGCCCGATCCGGTCAGCGTCGGTGCCACCGCAGTTGCAGTTCCGTCCAGCGACGCCGCCCGCACCACAACCGCTCCCAGCCAAACCGACCTCCGCACCTGCCGCGCCGGCATTCCGGCAGGCGGCGCCGGAGCTCCGCCTCGGTGATGCCCATCGCCGTACCCAGTCCGTTCCGCCGCCGATGTTCCGCGCGCCAAAGCCAGCCACCGGAGGTGAAGCGAAATGAGCCAACCCGTCCGGATTCCCGCCGATGTCGACCGCGAAGACCGGGTGATCGGTCCGCTCACCGCGCGACAGCTGCTAATCCTGACCGTCACCGGGATCGTGCTGTACGGGACGTACACGGTCACCCGCGCGTTCATCCCGCTGGCGGTGTTCCTGGTCATCGCCATCCCGATCGGCGTGACTGCCGCCTTCCTCGCATTGGGTCAGCGCGACGGCGTCTCCCTCGACCGGCTCGTGCTGGCGGCGCTGCGCCAGCGGCTGAGCCCTCAGCACCGGGTCGCTGCGCCGGAGGGCGTCCGGCCCGCACCCGAGTGGATCGGCCAGGCCGCGAGCCCGACGAGTTCTTCGACGTCGGCGATCGCACCGGCCGCGCTCCGGCTACCCGCCGAAGGGATCACCGATACCGGCGTCATCGACCTCGGCAAGGACGGCGCCGCCGTGGTCGCGGTCTGCTCCACGATCAACTTCGGGCTGCGCACGCCTGCCGAGCAGGAGGCGCTCGTCACCTCCTTCGGCCGGTACCTGCACTCGCTGACCGCGCCGGTCCAGGTGCTCGTCCGGGCGGAACGGCTGGACCTGTCGGGGCAGATCGGGAAACTTCGCGAACAGGCCGGCGGGCTGCCGCACCCCGCGCTGGAACGGGCTGCGCGTGAGCACGCCGAGTACCTCGATCAGCTCGGCCGCGCGACCGACCTGCTGCGGCGCCAGGTCCTGCTGATCCTGCGAGAGCCGCTGCGAACCAGCGGCCCGACCGACGGACTGGGCGGTGCCTCGCCGCTGGCCGCGTTGTCGGCGCGACGCAGGGCTGCGAGGCAGGTTGCTTCGATCGACGACGCCGCCCGACGCGCCGCCGAAGTGCGGTTGGTGCGTCGGCTGGGCGAGGCGGTGGAACTGCTGTCGCCGTCCGGGATCGTGGTCACCCCACTGGATGCCGGCCAGGCCACCGCCGTCCTCGCCGCGGCGTGCAACCCCGACAGCTTGATCCCGCCGAACTCCGACCTCGCCGGCTCCGACGAGGTCATCACCACCGCCCCGGACGAGAGCTGGAACGACACCGCGTTCGGCCGCACCGCGTTCGCCACCGAAGACGCGTTCGGCGCTGCCGAGCCCGGGTGGGAGGACGACGAAGACTCCGACGACTACGACGACGTCGCGAGGAGGGACCGCCGATGAAGAGGACCAGGCACCGTGACGCCGCAAGCAGGCAGGCACCCGTCGGGCAGGCCGGCGCGTTCACCCCGGATGCCATCTCCGTGCGTCCCCGAGCGCTCGAAGTCGGCGGCGAATGGGTCGCATCGTTCGCCGTCACCGGCTACCCGCGCGAGGTTCATCCCGGCTGGCTGCAGCCCCTGCTGACTTATCCCGGACGAGTCGACGTCTCGCTGCACATCGAGCCGATCGACCCCGTCACCGCGGCCAACCGGCTGAAGAAGCAGCTGTCGAAGCTGGAATCCGGTCGTCGGCACACCAGCGACAAGGGACGGCTGATCGACCCCCAGGTCGAAGCAGCCACCGAGGACGCCTACGACCTGTCCGCGCGAGTCGCCCGCGGCGAGGGCAAGCTCTACCGGCTCGGGCTCTACCTCACCGTGCACGCCGCGACCGAGGAGGCGCTCGGCGACGAGGTCGCCGCGATCCGGTCGCTGGCGGCATCGCTCCTGCTGGATTGCAAACCCACCACCTACCGGAGCCTGCAGGGGTGGATCACCAGTCTCCCGATGGGCCTGGACTTGGTCGGGATGCGCCGCACCTTCGACACCAGCGCGCTGTCTGCGGCGTTCCCATTCACGTCACCAGACCTGCCGCCGCCGGACCCGACCTCGGTCGGTGCCCCGAGCGGCGTGCTCTACGGCTTCAACGTCGGGAGCCAAGGGCTCGTCCACCACGACCGGTTCGCCCTCGACAACCACAACAGCGTGATCCTCGGCCGGTCCGGCGCCGGCAAGAGCTACCTGGTGAAGCTCGAGCTCCTGCGCAGCCTGTACCGCGGAATCGAGATCCACGTCATCGACCCGGAGGACGAGTACGCCCGGCTGGCCGCCGCGGTCGGCGGCACCTACGTCCATCTCGGCGCCGAACAGGTCCGGCTGAACCCGATGGACTTGCCGATCCACACCCGGCCGGACGGACGCCGGACAGCTCCCCGCGACGCGCTCATCCGGCGCAGCCTTTTCCTGCACACCGTCATCTCGGTGCTGCTCGGCAGCGAGCTCGCCGCGACTGAACGGGCCGCGCTCGACCGGGCGATCACCGCGACCTACCAGCGCGCCGGCGTCACGTCGGATCCGCGGACCTGGACCCGACCGGCGCCGCTGCTGGCCGACCTTGCGGAGGTCTTGGCCGAGGAAGAGGGGGCGGACCTCGCAGCGCGGCTACAGCCGTTCACCACGGGCGCGTTCTCCGGGCTGTTCTCCGGTCCGACCACGACACGGCCCGAGGGCCACCTCGTCGTGTTCTCGCTGCGCGACCTCCCCGGCGAGCTCAAGGCGATCGGCACGCTTCTCGCGCTCGATGCGGTGTGGCGCCAAGTGTCCAATCCCGCCATCCGCAAACCCCGGCAAGTCGTCGTCGACGAAGCCTGGCTGCTGATGAAGGACCCCGCCGGCGGCGAGTTCCTCCTCCGGATGTCCAAGGGCTCCCGCAAGTGGTGGGGCGGCGTCACGGTGGCGACCCAGGACGCCCCCGACGTGACGAGCACCGACCTGGGCAAGGCGATCATCGCGAACGCGGCGACGCAAATCCTGCTGCGCCAGGCACCGCAGGCAATCGACGAAATCAGCCGGATCTTCGACCTCTCGCAGGGCGAACGGCAGTTCCTCCTCACCGCCGACCGCGGCCAAGGACTGCTCAGCACCGGCACGCAACGAGTGGCGTTCCAGTCCATCGCGTCGCCGGTCGAGCACCAGCTCGTCACGTCGAACCCCGCCGAGCTCGCTGAGTATTCCGACACCTCCGCGGAGGTCGAAAGCTCCTTCGTCGATCTCGAAGCCGCCTGAAATTTCGAATTGCACCAAGGGGATGCTCATGTCTACTTCAGCTGCTCGTCGTCCTGCCCTGCTGCTGACGCAGAACAGGGAAATGCGCCAGATCGGCGTCTGGAACTGGTCGCTGCCGGCCTGGGCCGGGCGTCTGGCCGACGGCCGCACGTACAACACGTGCCCGAGCGCCGGGGTTTGCGCGCAAGCGTGCTACGCCCGCTCCACGCGGAATTGCATCGAACGAAAGACATGTGCGGCGTTCCTGCTGCGCCGTCACGGCTTCATCTAACTCTACTACAACTTCGACTCAGTGCTCCTACCTGCACGTTTGCCTTCGACCTTTCATCTGATGCAAGATTCTTCCAACAGGCGGAAGGAGGCATGGTGGCTGCTCGCGGCGATCCGCCGCCCGGCTCGGCACGGTTGGAGCTAGCCGACGACGTCCTGTTGCTGCGCCCTGAGGACGCCGTACTGACAGCGATGCTGGCCGGCTGGGAGAAGCAACAGCGCGGCGGACGACGGCTTCAGCAAGACACTGTCGACAGTCGCAGGAGTGTCATTCGCCGGTTTACCGCGTACACCAACGAGTATCCCTGGCGCTGGACCGCCGTTCACATGGACGAGTGGACGGCGGAACTGGTGATGGAGCAGGAGTTGGCGGAGTCGACGCTGCGCAACTACCAGGGCGCGATCCGCATGTTCTGCGACTACATCACCTCGCCACATTACGGCTGGGTCAGCGAATGCGAAGCCCGATTCGGCACGCATCCGGTGCAGATCGTGCACGAATGGAACAGCGCCGCCCACTTGGTGGATTACGAGGGCGGCCCGGGTCGCAGGCCGCTGACTCGTGAGGAGTGCCAGGCTCTGTTCGACTACGCCGACGACCAGGTTGAGAGGGCTGTACAGCTCGGTCGCAAGGGCGCACTGACCGCCTACCGTGACGCCACGGTCATGAAAGTCCTTTATGGATGGGGATTGCGCGTCACCGAGGCCAGCAAGCTGGACCGTGTGGACTGGTACCGAAATCCGAAGGCTCCGGAGCTTGGCAAGTTCGGCATGCTCAACGTGCGCTGGGGCAAGCGGTCCAGAGGATCGCCGCCGAAGCGGCGCATGGTGGCATCCACCATGCCGTGGGCCGTGGAGGCCGTCGAGGACTACCTGATCAACGCCCGACCTCGGTTCGGCCTGCCGGATCATCCGGCGATGTGGGTGACCGAGCGCGGTGGCCGGCTAAGGCCACGCGAGATCGAGGAGCGCTTCGCGGTCTACCGTGACGCACTAGGCATGGACTCAGATCTGGTACCGCATTGCCTGCGACACAGCCACGTCACACATCTGATCGAGGACGGTGCCGACCCGAAGTTCGTCCAAGAACAGGTCGGGCACCGGTTCGCCAGCACAACAGCGATCTACACCGGAGTGTCCGGAGACTTCATGAACACGATGCTGCGTCGGCACCTGGACCGTGGACTTTCCACCGAATGAAGGAGGAGCGGCGTGACCGCCAAGCTCGACTACACCTGGAACCTGCGGGAGATCATGGCCGCCCGTGGCATGTTCAGCACCACCGACATCCGGCCGCACCTGGTCGAACGCGGCATCACCTTGTCCTCGACCCAGATCTGGCGCCTGGTCACGGAGAAGCCCGAGCGGTTGAGCCTGAAGGTTCTGGTCGCGCTGATGGACATCTTGGACTGCCGCATGGACGAGCTGATCGTGCCGATCGCCGCCGTCTCACGCCGCGCCAATGCGGTTGGCGACAACTCCGCCCCCGACTCGGGACCGCACAGCGGACTCGGTGGTATACGGCCCAAGCGAGCGAGGATCACCGACTCATGACGCGCCCGGTATCCAGTCCTGAGCACATCGTCGCCGCGATCATCTCGAGGCTGAACCCCGCGGTCGACCAGGGCGAGGTAGCGGCGCTGGTCCAGAAAATGATTCCCTACCAACGGAACCGGAACAAGGTGGCCAGTCAGCTTGCCGAAAGACCGGACCTGCTCACCGGCGCCGGAGCGCACGGCTCGGCGACCGTCGTCGCGCTCATCGCCGAGCTGTGTGCGCGCGACGTGGCCGGCGTCGTCGCTCCGGCCTGCCCGTACTGCGACCGCGTCGTCCGTCTGTCTCACGGCCGGGACGGCTTGCGCTGCTGCAAGAGCTGCTGGAACAACGCCCACACCAAGCCCTGCGCTCGCTGCGGCAAGGCTGCCACCATGGTCCGACGCACCGACAACGGCGAGTCGCTGTGCGGCCAATTCGCCCGAGCCGAACCGTCACTGCACGAAGAGTGCAGCGGCTGCGGGCAGTTCAGTCTGCCTGCCCGCCGCGACGGCAGCAGCGTGCTCTGCAAAAATTGGGCACAGCCACCGACCGCGATCTGTTCGTCGTGCAAGCAGTCCAAGCCATGCTTGCACACCGACACCGCGTCACCACGGTGCAAGAACTGCTCCGACAAGCTTCGCGCCACGCCCTGCTCGGACTGCGGCCGGAAACGTGTGGTCAGTCGTCGCACCAGTGACGCCAAGCCACTGTGCAAAGAGTGTGGATCTATGGGCACCTGCACCGGATGCCAACGCGTTCGTCCGCTGCGCATCCGCACCGACGTCGGCGGCCTGTGCCAAACCTGCTACAAGCACGGCCCCGCGGCCCAGCACGTCTGCGAGCGCTGCGGTGCCGTCGGATCGCAGCACCGGATCGGAATCTGTGTTGCCTGCGCCTGGCCCGACGCAGTCCGTAATCTCCTCACCGGCCCCGACGGCACCGTCCGTCCCGAGATCCAGGCCGTCGAGGGTGCGCTGACCGCCACCGACGCCGCGACCGGCCTCAACTGGGTAGCCCGAACTCGCACACAGAGGATGCTTTCAGCTCTGGCAGTCGCGTCCGGTCCCGTGACACACGCACAGCTGGACGAACTGACCCCGGCCACCGCGGTGACGCGCCTGCGCACGATCCTTGTCGACGCCGGTGTTCTCTCCGCACGCGACGAGCGATTGGTCAGCTTGGAACGCTCCACCGCGCGTCGAATCGGCCGCGTCAAGGATCCGACCAGTCGTAAGATCCTGCGGAACTTCGCTAGCTGGCATCACCTGCGGCGGCTGCGTGCAATCGCCAGCCGCCAGCGGCTGACCCACGAGCAGGTAACCTATGCCGTCAACTCCCTCACTGCCGCCGCCAACCTGCTCAACTGGCTGCACGACCGCGGCCGGAGCCTGGCCGCGTGCAATCAAGCCGACATCGACGACTGGCTCACTAACGACTCCTTTTCCCGATCACGCGGTTTTGTGACCTGGGCTGTTAGCCGCGGTCATGCCAGAGGCATCGAGGTTCCCCGGTTGAGCAACGAGCCCGTTCGCGAAGTCTTCGCCGACCACGACGAGCGATGGTCCCTGGTTCGACGACTCCTCAACGACGACACCATTGCGACCTCCGACCGCGTCGCGGGACTCCTCGTCTTGCTCTATGGCCAACGAGCCGTGCGGATCACGCAACTGACGACCGAGCATGTGATCATCAATCAGGACAGCGTGGAGCTCCTTCTCGCCGACACGCCGATCTCGCTGCCCCCAATGGTCGGGGAGCTTGTCCTGCAGCTACTCCCCGACCGACGAAGCGTAACCACACCCGACCAAGAAGCGTGGCTCTATCCCGCAAAACGACTCGGTCAGCCGCTTTCTCCACGCGACCTGCTCGGACGACTCCGCGCCCTAGGCATCTCACCGACCTTAGGACGTAACACCGCGCTCATGGAGATGGCAGCCGAGATGCCCGCCGCCGTGATCGCGCGAATGCTTGGGATCAGCCTCGACCGCGCCACCCGCTGGACACAAGACGCCGGCAACACTCGACCCGGTTACGCCGCCGAACTCACTCGTCGCGCAACACTCAATTAGACTTCAAGTACGTGACAATACTGTCCCAGTTTTCCTTGATTAGATTGCTCCATGAAGGAATATCCAGTGGCGAAATCCAACGACCATAAAAAGACTCTGAGATCCCTTCATAGGTGACAAAGGTCATGAATCCCCGAAGACGAGTAGGCAGCGTCCGGCTACTTCGAATCAGATCCATCAGACTTCGATGCAATTCCTTCTCATCCGTCAGCCACACAGCGTAGTCATACTCGCCATCTTTCAAGTCATCGTCTTCGAAGACATAGACACTTACGCCCGTAGATTTGCTCACATCGAATTCTAGACCAGCCTCACTCAAACTGTAATCCGAATCGAGCTCTCGTCGAGAACGCAACCAATTGAGGTCGACACCAAAATAGCCCGGATTTTCACCCGAACTGACCGAAACTCCATCAATAGCTGGTTCGATCCAGAAACTTCCAGACTCCGTGCTCGACGCCCTGACGAGCCTAAGACCCCACCCCGACAAAGATCCTTCATTTGAATCTTGAGATTCAGATACCTCGCTAAGCTCGGCAACTTGCCGACGAAGAGCCGCCAGCAACTCATAGGGAACTGGCTGCCCTATCTGAGCGACTTGATCACCCTTCCACCGCTCCAACACCGAGACAGGAAATTCTTCGGGATGCTGATCGATGAGATGATGATGGGAGCTGCATAGAAGAAGCAGATTCTCGAAGGCATGCACGCTGCTATATTCTGCGACATGTCGCGGCCCACCAGGTTCCGGCGAGCGAATGTGAGCCACTTCGGCGTTGACCGACAGAATCCGCCCGTGAAGGAGCACCAGAGGTGCAGAACATTCCGGGAAGGCACAGTGGTTCGCACTACCGAAGAGTAAGCGCTTGGTAAGCTCACTGACGCCTTTAGGTGGCTTCGCCGGGGACATAACAACATCTTGCACCAACTCGAGCGACTTCGCAGCTACGCTCGAGCGGCAGGTCGAGGACCTCCGTCCGTCGTCGTCAGCTAGTCCCGGCACTCCCAGGTGGCTAGCCCACCGTGATTACCAGCGGGTTAGTCGGCACGGTGATCGGCGCTGGCAGCACCGTGGCGATCGACGCCGTCAAAAGCCGCTTCCCCGCCCTTACCGGCGACGCGGTCCGAGCCAGCCATCACCCCGGCAGTGCCCTCACAGGAATGCTCAGCATCGTCCACCAATCTTGACCTCAGGTAGTCCTCGCTGAGGACACGGCCTCAACAACGGCTGGCCGCTGGATCACGACGGGTCAGCATATCGCCTTCTGTCGATTAAGGCCGGTACGGTGGTTCGTAATGAGGTAGCGCGAGCAGGTTGTCATCTGAGACGCCGTCGGGTCGGTCGCGATAGTAGGGCTTGCCCTTACGGATGATGATCTCCTTATCTTCGATCAGAAGGACTCCGGCATCTTGTCGGATCGCATATTCCTCTGGAGTCAAGTCAAGTTGCAAAATCCGGGCGATGACGCCCTCCAAAAGACTCGGCAGTTCATCCCGCTCAAATGGCCCAACAAGCGGCTCGACGAGCAAGTCGACACGCCCGTTAACGGCTTCGTTTAACTCTTGCGCGGTGGGATCACGGCCGAGTAGTGCTTGAAGCTCTACGAATACGTTTTCGCGAATTTCCTGTCCTTGGTCGGCAAGGATTTGCCCTTTTGTCGTTATCTTGAAGTCCTCAATGAGTGCGTCATGTTGTTCGGTGATCTCTACGCGTGCGATGCACAGGATATTGTCGATTTGCCCGTCAACGACGTGTATTGCCTTGGGCACGAGGGAGATCGGCGCGGTCAGGCGGGTCGGACCTGCTGGCCGATCAGACTGAAGCCGGTCATGGATCTGCGCGTCGGAGAGGCTGACGAGAGTGGGGCCCCGGGAGGCCACGAACCGGTAGTCACGGCGGTCGGTCCCTGGAGCTATGGCGGCGAAATCGGAAGTGAAATTCGCGAAATCGTTCACTCGATACTGCAAGTAGGCCAGCGAGCCGTCCTCATTCCGCTCGACGTCTCTGATTGGTACGACAGCCTTCGGGGTGGGATCCTTGCCAACCGCTACTACTCCCGAGAAGGCGATCCCCTCAGCATTGATCACCATCTGGTCCATGAGGGTCACGACCTGGTGATTGGTGGTATACAGAGGATCCCAGCGTCGGCGTGCACCAACCACGCGCACAGGAAGGGCGTCAAAGAATGACAGGTCGACGGAGTCGACGATTTCGTCCTGGACGGCAGCAGCAATGATCGGCTCTGCTACTAAGTCACTGGCGATCAGCAGGCCAACAAATACGCCTGCACCTAGAACCGGATTCAGAAAAAGGGCACCAGCGATAGCGCCGGCCAGAAAACTCACTACGACCGCTCCGAGCCCAAAGTCCAGATCGGAGTCGAAGTCCCACGTCAGAGTGCCGTCCTCGAACACCGGTCGAAGTAGCAGGCTGAAGCCAAAGTTGGGATCGAAGGGCGCGTCGGTGTACTCCCCGCGCAGGTGCAGCTCCAACCGACCTGTGGGAAGGTTCAACGGCGGGGGACCTATCTCAGGCCCCACCACGATTCCCAAGTTGCGACCCAGCACATGTCTGTCAACCGTGCTTTCGTCGCGAAGCGGGAAGATGTAGCCGCTGCCATCAGCTTTGAGTTCGGCCATCCGAAATCGGATGTCAGGACCGAGCAAGTCGAGGAGATGCGGCGACGTGGCGAACGCGAGATCCTGCCCTAGGTCTAGGAAGCTTTGTCCGTCGCCGATATTGCCCCGCGGAGGCAGATACTCATCTGGGCCAGGTCCGCTCTTGAGCGCGAGATCGACGTAAACGCCGAGCGCCGCGGGCACGCCGGGACCGCCGACGTATGCCTGAAGGGCGCTCTGTTGGACAGATCCGCGCAGTAGCCCAAGGGATGTTTCACCATTGACTCTTCCCATGATCCCAGCGAGCATCTCGTCTTTGGACACACCGGCCGCTTCCAGAAACAGCTCGAGTGTTCCGCCGATGTCGATCACCTCAAGAGACAGGCGGTGGTTGATTTCGAACTCGCGCTCATCGGTATCAGACCGAAGCTCGAGCTTGACGAACAGATCAAAGAGGTCTGCAAGTTGGTCGCCCGTAATCAGGTCGGTCACCGTCACGAAGAACTGCGCGCGAACTACTGGCTGGTTTCCGCCCTCGACGATCTCAATGATGAAGCTGGATGGGTCACCGACCGCGATCGGCGCATCTGGATGCGGCGGGTAGAGGCGGTCGTAGTCTTGTGGCGGTGCGATCACAACATCGGCATCATGGCCGGGATCGCCAGGACGCATCGGTGGCCTTGTGATCCGAAACGCGTACTCGAACAGTCCAGCTTCGAGACGGGTGAACAGCAGGTACTGCAGATAGCGCTCAGACAGGAGCGTCTCGACGTCGAAGCCAGAAGTTACGAGCGACTGATCCACCATAGCTTTCTAGCCTCGCCTCCGCAGCTGATAGAGGCCCGCACGACCTCAAGTCACCCAATCGTCACGCTTGATCTCGACCACATGCGGACCGGAACATCTCGACGATCCTCCGGTGCCTACCGCCGCGCAAGGTCCCCGTCGTGCCGGGGCAGCTGCTCGGCGGGATGGATGCACCCTCCCTGGTCAAGGTTCCACACGGTTGCCGACGTGCTTGGCGATCAGTGACCCGCTGGTAGCAGCGTCAGTGGTAAGTGTGATGGTGCGGGCCGACGGGTTGAGCAGTAGCAGTAGCCGGCGAAGCGATCGGCTCTATCGATGCTCGCTGCTGCGATACCTGCCGCACCAGCGCGCTCGACGCATGACCCCTGGCAGCACGACTGCCTATTCCGCATGTTCTGATATCCGTGGTTACCAGTAGCACGGCACGTACACCTGGCCCGTCGTCCTTGCGAAGCACCAGGCGAACCTGATGTACGTCCTCGACGACCTGGCCGGCTGGCGAACCGCGATGGTTGACGAACTCGGCGCGGCCAAGTTCCGCGGTGGCTGGATCAGGATCCACGACAGCGGCGACTTCTTCTCCGACGACTACCTGCTGGCCTGGCTCGACATCTGCAGGACACGCCCGAACACGAACTTCTACGCGTACACCAAAGAGGTTTCCCGGTTCCGGTCCCTCGTCGAGCCCGATGCGCCGGCGAACTTCCTGTGGGTCTACTCGTACGGCGGCAAACAGGACGCCGCGCTTGACCCGGCAGTGGACCGCGTCGCCGACGTGTTCCCGGACGAAGCGGCGATCGTCGAGGCGGGGTGGGCCTCGCAGGAAGCCAGCGACCTCCTCGCGGTCCTCGGCCCGCAGCTGGTCGGCGTGCCGGCAAACCAGATTCCGAGCTACCTCAAGCGCCTGGCTGGACGCCGGTTCTCCGAATGGCAGGCCGAAGTCGACGCCGCACGTTCCGCCCGCCGCACGCGTCTGCGGCTGGTCGTCGACAACCCCCGTTCCGACGCGCTGCAGACGCGCGCCATCGAGGCCCGGCCTGAGCAAGGCGGCGAGCCGCGCGCTGCCTGATCCGGCGCTCCAACTTACGTTCGGAGGTCTTGATGTCCTGGCCGTTCGCCCTGTCCACCTCTCTCGCCTCACCTGCCGGCGACTACCTGCGCGACCCGCTCGGTGCGTTCCAGACCGTGCTGACCCACCTCCGCGATCTCATCTTTACCTGGGGTCCGATCGCCGGGCCGGTACTGGCGGTCGTGACGACCACCGCGGTGATCGCTCGGCGCCGGTGGCGCCGCCGCTTCCACGCGAGCCTGGTCACCGACGCCCGGTTGGTCACCGTGCTCGCGCCGCCGACCGTCGATCCGTCCGGCGCGATCACCGTGTGGTCCAACCTGGTCGGCCTGCTGCGACCAGGCTGGCGGCGGCGCTTCGGCGGGCAACCTCACCTGGCTTTCGAGTTGACGTTCACCGACGACGGCGTGCAGATCCGCTTGTGGGTGCCTGGCCTGGTGCCGCCGGGCATGGTCGAGCGCGCCATCGAGGCGGCCTGGCCCGGAGCGCACACCCGCACGACGCCGGCCAAGCCCCCGATCCCCACCGCCTCCGCGGCGGGCCAGCGAATCGAAGCGGCCGGCGGCGAGCTGCGGCTGGCTCGATCAGAAGCACTCCCGATCCGTACCGAGCACCCCGCGGACCCAATCCGGGCCCTGCTCGGCGCCCCGGTCGGGCTCGGCCCCCACGAGCGGGCCTGCGTGCAGATCCTCGCCCGTCCCGTCGCCGGGCACCGCGTGACCAAAGCACGGCGCGCGGCGAAGCGGGTGCACGCGGGCAGCTCGGTCAACCTGGTCGGCCGGCTGCTGGACGTCGTCACGCCAGGCAAAACCGTGAAGTCGTCGTCCAGTGCGCGGACGCCGGGGCTGGATCGGCAAACCAGCCTGGAGTTCGCCGCGCAAGACCGCGCCATCGTGGAGAAGCTGCGGCAGAACCAGTTCGAGACCCGAATCCGATACGCGGTCGCCACCACGGTCCCCGAGCACGCGACGACCGCCGAGGTCCAAGCGGTCCGGGAGGTCCTGCGGGGACGCGGCCACGCGATCGCCTCGGCGTTCGCCGCCTTTTCCGAGCACAACTACTACCGCCGGGTCCGGCTCCGCCGGGCCCCAGTCCAGGTTCTAACCGAACGTCGGTTCGGCAGGGGCGATCTGCTCTCGATTCCGGAGTTGGCCGCGCTCGCGCACCTGCCGATCGACGAAGCCACGCCCGGCCTTCAGCGCGCCGGCGCGAAGGCGGTACCGCCGCCGCCCGGCATCGCCACGGCTGGCGACTTGATCAAGCCGCTCGGCTTGTCGGACTCGGGGCACTCCCGGCCGATCGGCCTGCACGTCGCCGACGCGCGTCATCACCTGCACATCCTCGGCGCGACCGGCTCCGGCAAGTCGGAGCTGATGGCCCGCCTGATCCTCGACGACGCCGAGGCCGGCCGAGGTGTAGTCGTCGTCGACCCGAAGGGCGACCTCGTGTCGGACCTGCTGATGCGGCTGCCCGAGGAGCTCGGCGAGAAGGTCGTCCTCTTCGACGCCGACTCGCGCGCCCGACCGCCGGTGCTCAACCCCCTGGAGGGAGCAGACAAGGCCCGTGCGGTCGACAACCTCGTCAGCATCTTCTCCCGGATCTACGCCTCCTCATGGGGCCCGCGCACCGATGACATCCTGCGCGCCGGCCTGCTCACCCTGACCGCGATGCCCGGCACGCCGACGCTGGTCGACCTGCCGAAGCTCCTCACGGTCCCGGCGTTCCGGCAACGGGCCTGCGACCAGATCGACGATGACGTGCTGCGCGGGTTTTGGTCTTGGTACGACGCTCTGTCCGAAGCGAGCCGAGCGCAGGTCATCGCGCCGTTGATGAACAAGGTCCGCGGCTTCCTGCTGCGTCCGTTCGTCCGCGCCGCGATCGCCGGCGGGACGTCCACGGTGGACATGGACGAGGTGCTCAACACCGGCGGCATCTGCCTGGTTCGGATCGCCCGCGACGCGCTCGGGATGGAAACGGCGCGGCTGGTCGGCTCGATCGTCGTCGCCCGCACCTGGCAAGCCGCCACCCGCCGGGCCCGCGTCCCCCAGCGTCAGCGACGCGACTGCGGGCTCTACGTCGACGAGTGCCACAACTTCCTGAACCTGGCGTACCCGCTGGAAGACATGCTCGCCGAGGCTCGCGGATATCGCCTGTCGATGACCTTGGCCCACCAGTACCTCGGCCAGCTCCCGAAGGAACTCGAAGAGGGCATCAGCACGAACGCCCGGTCGAAGATCTTCTTCAACGCCTCCCCGGAGGACGCGAAGCGGCTGGCACGCCACACCATGCCGCGGCTGAGCGATCACGACCTGTCCAACCTGGGCGCCTTCCACGTCGCCGCCCGCCTGGTCCTCGCCGGCGAGGAAGCACCGCCGTTCACCGCAGTGACCGAAAAGCTGCCGCCCGCGGTCCCCGGCCGTGCCAGGGCGATCCGCAAAGCTGCTTCGCGCAATACGCGCCTTCCGACTACCAAGGTCAGCATCTGCTCCGGCAGGAACGTGGATCCTCGCCGCGCAAGTTAGCCACTTTACGATTCAATCAAAGACGATCAAAAACAAATTATAGTAACCATATATCACGGGCCCCAGGTTGCGACAATACCAACGTGCCGCATCGAACCCACACCACTCCAATTAAGCTTAACAAGCCAATTTCCAGGAATTGGACTTGATGCGCGGAGAAGTCGAACCGATCCCGAACCACCACCACCACCACCACCGACAATGTCAGCTTGGAGTCGATCAGAACCCCCTACTTCTCGGCCATTTGGATCAATGAAAGTCACCTCCGCCTCACTGGAAATACCCGTCACGGTGATTGCCAGATTGCCAGCCTTGTACGGTACACGAACCGAATAGCGCACCTCATTCGAGAATGAAACAGAATTACCCCTGAGGCATCGACTTTCAGAGAAGATACTTGCGGCCGCCCCCATTACATCAGCAGAACTATCAACAACGGTCGCCTTAGGGAAGTTTCCCGATCCGCAAGATCGCTGATATCCACCCGAAGCAAGTCTCTCAAGTGAGGTCTTGTCCACCGAACCGAAACCGATCGGCCAAATTTGAACACCTTTTCCCCGCGCCTCTGAAACCGTCTGCTCAAGGGCCGCCTGCGCATTACTGTTCCGCACCTCCGGAGAAGGCCCATATCGAGGACTGCTGGCTACATCGAGCTTCCCATCGGTCAGCAAATAGACCAGCTTCTGCCCTTCATCATCCTTTCCGTCCCCCAGCAGCGAGAGAGCTTCCTTCAGCGCCGCTACGTAGTCCGTTCCGCTAGATCCACGCGAACCCAAACGCGCAACACACGACGACAGAGTCTCGCGTTCATCGCGACCAGATATGCCCGCCGGCGGGCAGACGACGTCGACCGGAGAGCGACCTATTCCGTCGTCACTACTGAAACCGACTACTGAAATCTCAGGACGAGGAGATATCTCACTCAGAGCTATCAAGGCAGCAGCTTCGCGCTCACGGCTCATATCCTCTGCAGAAATCGAGGCAGACTGGTCGACAAGAATAACCATCCTAACCGGCGATGATACCACCTCGATAGGCTGGACCGACATTGCAGGCATCACCGAAAATTGAGGCGATAAGTACCATACCGCAGCAACTCCGATAACAACCGTCACAAGCGACACTGCCGCTATCAATGCACTCCGCGACTTGCGATAACGCCGCGAAATCGGGATAGAAATGAAACTGGCCCCATTGCGGAGCATGATCACCTCAGAAGCGCCTTGCGAAAGCGCAGCCGAATCTGACCGAGATTCCGTCACACCAAGAAGCGACGCCATGTACCTGCGACCAAACCCAGGAGACTCCACCGTAGGGTCAGCGCGATACCGAGCTCCAGTAAGCATCCGCCAGTAGCGGCTAGAGAATGATTCCCTCACGTCGTCTCCGCCTTCTCCGTCATGGCAGACTTTGACACACCGTGATCAAGGCTAGAATTTGACTTGTGCACTGACTGCAACGACTGGTGCGCTCCCAGCTGCTGAAGCAGTGCCGGCCCCGACGCCCCAACGGCAATAGCGGCCGCGACGCCAATCAACTGCTCGTGGAACACAGCACCGGCGGCCGCGCCGAGCACGAGCCGAGTGATACCGACCGCGGCAAGCACGGGAAAGTCTAGATGTCGTCGCAAAGTTGAGAGTTTGACAATACCAAGCTCCCGCTCCTCCCGACGGAGCTCCTGCCATGAATTGACGCGAGTCCAGACGGCGATGGCCTCCACCAGGGCTCCGCCCGCCGCGCCCAAGGATATCGCGGTGTACAGGTCCATCCGACTCCCTGACTTCGTCCATCGGAGCATCTCAGCTTGTCGTGACAGTCGCAGATCGCTCCGGCGATGTATCAAAACCCCGCCACCATCACCCGTATGGACCAGTGCACCGACGTCCATCAAAAACTCGAACACATTCCAAATTTATCATCTATAAAGAATGTTCGAGTTTTCTCCAAATAGAGAATTCATTACGTCGTCTGAGATCCAATAGGAGACTGCTTTATGATCTCCAACTCCACTCCCCAGCGAATGTTGCGCGGGCATTTGCCCCAACGTCCCACTCCGCGAGCAGCTACCACCGGCGAGCACCACGCCCAGCTCGCCGGGCGGCTGACCCAGCGCGATCGGTGGCTGGCCCGGATGCTCTACGAGCACAAGGTCTTCACGACCCAGCAGATCGTCGAGCTCTGCTACCCGAGCATGCGCGCGGCCAACCACCGGCTGCTCGACCTGTTCAAGTGGCGGGTCGTCGACCGGTTCCAGCCGTTCGTCACGACCGGCACCGCCCCGATGCACTACGTGCTCGACATCGCCGGCGCGGTCGCCCTCGCCTACGAAGACGGGCTCGATCCGAAGTCGATCGGCTACCGGCATGAAGACGCGATCGGGATCGCGCACTCCCTGCGTCTGGCCCACACGGTCGGCGTCAACGGCTTCTTCACCGCCCTGGTCGCGCTGAGCCGACGTCCCGGGGCTCGAGGGTCGCTGACCGCGTGGTGGTCCGAGCTCCGGTGCGGACGCCTGTTCGGCGACATGGTGCGCCCCGACGCCTACGGCCGGTGGCGCGAAGACGACCATCAGCTCGAGTTCTTCCTTGAGTTCGACTTCGGCACCGAGGACCTGGGCAAGCTCAGCCGCAAGCTCTACGGCTACGAGAAGCTAGCCGCCGCGACCGGCATCACCACCCCGATCCTCATCTGGCTGCCCACCCATCGGCGCGAGACGTCCGCCCGCCGAGCGCTCGCCGACTGCCTGTCCCAGTTCGACCGGCCCCAGCTCGTGCCGCTGGCCACCACCGCCGCGGACGCAGCCAGCAACCCCGCCGCCACCCGATGGCTGCCGATCGCCGGCCCGGCAACGCGTCACCCCGGCCGGTTGCGGCTCGTCGAGCTCGCCCAGCTCTGGCCCCAACCTGATCTGCCCGGCGACGTGCCGGCGTCAGGCTCGGTCCCGGCCCAGCCGGGTCCAGCGGCCCTGACCGCTCCGGATCCGTTCTCACCCGCCTCGCCCGCCAGCTGCTTCCCGAGGCGCCCATGAAGATCGCCTACACCGTGGTCGTGGTCGTCATCATCCTCATCGGCGGCATCGGGCAAGGCGTCGTGAAGGCCGTGTTCGGCAGCAGCACCGAGCCCAGCCAGAAGGCGATCGCCGACATCCCCGGCGACTACCTCGCCCTCTACCGAGCGGCAGCCGCCGCGTGTCCCGGGCTGGACTGGTCGATCCTCGCCGCGATCGGCAAGGTCGAGAGCGACCACGGCCGCAGCAAGCTGATCGGTATCGCGGAGGGGACCGAGAACTCGTTCGGCGCTCGCGGGCCGATGCAGTTCCTCCAGTCCACGTTCGACGGAGTCGTCGCCCGGCATCCACTACCGCAGGGCGGCAAGACCCCGCCGTCGCCATGGGACAAGCATGACGCGATCTACGCGGCGGCGTACTACCTCTGCGACTCCGGCGCGCCCAGCGACATCCGCAAGGCGCTGTTCGCCTACAACCACGCGGACTGGTACGTCGACGAAGTCCTCGACCAGGCAGAGAGGTACAGCAAGGCCGCAGTCGGCACCGGCCGTTGCGACGATATCCAGGCACCGAACGCCGCCACCGCCACGGCGATCAACTTCGCCTGCGGCCAGCTCGGGCTGCCGTACCTGTGGGGTGGGAACGGACCGTTGAACGGCGACAGCGGCTTCGACTGTTCGGGCCTCACCAAGGCGGCCTACGCGGCGGCCGGCATCGCCCTGCCGCGCACGGCCCGGACCCAGTACGCCGCCGGCCCGCTGGTGCCGGACAGCCAGCCGTTACTCCCCGGCGACCTGGTCTTCTACGGCACGCGCGGCAACGTCCACCACGTCGGCTTGTACATCGGGGCGGGGAAGATGGTGCACGCTCCGACCTTCGGCCAACCGGTCCAAATCAGCTCGTACCGCTGGAACGGAGATGACTACCTGGCAGCTTCGCGACCGGCCAGTTAAGCACACCTCGTGCATGCGCAAGATGGCTGAGAATTGCAACGCCGATGGGTCGTCGCCGGTGCTACCCGCTCATCTAACCGCCATTGCAGTACTAAGACGGAATATGCCAAACGCGCACAGTCAGGTCGTCCGATGCCGTAGCGAGCTCAGTGCCGTCGAGACTGAACCACATACTGCGGATTGAGCTTGTGTGTCCAGTCAATTTAGTTCTCGTCTGCCCGGTCGAAACGCTCAACACTTCGATCGAGAACGACGAGTTGGCGACCGCCAGCAAGTCGCCACGATCGCTGAACTGCCAGCCTTCCGCCCCGTCGATCTGCCGCGACAGATGTCCGTCAGGAACACTCCACAAGTCGACACCTCGCGCAATCTGCGAAGTGGCCAAGGCACTTCCGTCCGGCGAGAATTCGAAGTCGCCGAAGCCTCCAACCCTACCCTCGGGGAATTGGATCACTGGCTGCGGAGGTCGAATAGTCGCCTCCATCGCCCCGGTTCCAATTTGCCCGACCCTGACGTGTTCGTCATCAACCTTCGCAGCGAAGCAACAGCCGCTGGTAGGGAGGATTAGCGAATCTGCCTGAAAATCTTGCCCGACCTGCTCCCCTGTCTTCCCGTTGAGTATGCGGCGACCACCTTGAGAGGCCCCCAGAACAAACACACTGTCCCCAGTCGCGGCCAGGTCCTCCGAGAACCCCTTAAACGACATGGGGTTCCGCTCGCCTGCACGCCGGACCAGGTAGCTGTATGCGTTCCCGGCCACACCGTTCGGGTCATCGTCGATGTGAAGGTCGTACCGCACGGACAGGGTCCCATGCTGATCGAACTGCCACTCCTCGACCCGATCGAGTTCGTAGTCCTGTTCCGGACCCGCGGTCAGGTCCCACAGGAGCAGGTCGGTAGGAACTTGTTCAGCACGATAGGGCGACGCTTCGGAGTCGCGAACTTCCAACGCAGCCAGACCCGTGACGCCGACAGCGAAGTAGCTACTCATCGTCCCTTCGCCCGGAAACACAACGGTTGCCACCGGAGGCTTGCTGGTGTCGCGAATAAAAGGCGATGCTTGCTGCTGGTAGGTAGGTTTAGGCGCAGCGAGAGAGCGGCCGTGCGGATAGTACTGGCTATACGAAGGCGGTACCTCGGCGAGCCGATCGACGTTCTTACCGGTAACAGTGTCAGTCAAACGTAATTTGAGAGTTTCAGCATCGACCGTCACGAACGCCGTGCCATACGGACTGAAGGTGCCCGCCACGACGTTCTGCAATGGAGGAATACCAAGGGCGCCCGTGTTCTCATTCCACAGCTGCACGGCGCGGGTCTTGTCATTGAACACAGCGAATGTCTTGCCTTGAGGGCTGAACTCAAGATCAGCTGCCTCCGAAACAGCGAAGAGATGTTCTCCGTTTTCGCCCCACAGATCCACGGTTGGCGCTTGACCACTGGCAGTACTGGACGCCGTCGCAATTACACTGGTAACCGGATCCATCGCCCACGCGACCGCCCGAACGCGGTGGCCGACAAGCTGGCCCGTCGCCGCCGACCAGCGTGCGATCGAAAAGCTCTGACTACCAGATCTCGACGCGGTCACCAGCGTCTTACCGGAAGGTGCCCACCGTACGTCGACGACATCGCCAGCCGTTAGCGCCACACCCTCGTCCCACGGCCCTACAAGGAACGGTACGGCGATCATCGCAGAAAGAAGGACGACGACTCCGATCATGTAAACCGGCCGAGGTATCCGACGTTTCCTCGCTTCGATGCGATGCTCGACGACTCCCTCTGGACTCGTCAAAAGCTCCTGAACCCGAACATGCCGAAATTGGTAAACATTTCCGAAACGCCGGAGCACTTGACGTTTATGAGCGTCTGCAAGGAACCGCATGAGCCTGCGCGGAGTGTTTCGTCGCGGCGCGAAGACGACCAGAATGGATCGCGGCCAAGCGTAAGTAAGCAGGACGAGTAGTCCAACGAATAACGCAGGCAATACCAACGCGGCGATCATCACTGCAGGGTCGGACAGGTCCCGACTCAGCGCCTCCCAGGTCCGCTTGACCACGAAGCCGGTAGCCGAGGTACCCGGATAGCCCGGCCAGTTGGTCACAACGTTGCCGAGTAGCGTTCCAACCACCATCGCCAGAGTCCACGCCGGTACCACGAGGACCGCGACGACAATGGCCGTTGCCGCCGCGCCGGCGATCGAAGCGTTGCGGTCGCGCCTGCGACTAACCTGGGGGCCGGCCGGGGTGGCGCGCCCCGACCTGGCAGACAGCCAGGATTTCGCAGCCAGCGCGACGCCAAGCACAATCGGTAACAGAAGGCAGACGAGGCTCCATTGAACGAAGTCGATGACGGCATTGGGATTCCAGTTGCCATACACTGACTTGAACACCGCTTGAGCCAGTAGCAGTGGCACCGATACTGCCGTTCCCGTCCGGATGCCTGCCCAGAAACCTCGTCGAAGACGAGCCCAGGACCCGTCTATCTTGACGACCAGCTGGACGGGTTCGGGATGCGGTTTTATTAGCCACACCACCAGTACCGTAGCTGCGAAAAGCCCACCGAGCGCCGCGCCATAGGTGTTGAAAATCACCGCCAGTCCCGGCACTTCTGGCCTGACGGAAATTTGCGCGAGGACCAGGCATACCCCAAAGTACACTAAGCCGGAGGCGATACTCACCGCTAGAACGGGCCACGGAGCGAGCAAACGCTCGTGCAGCCTCCACCACGCGATGTCCCTATTGGAATGGCCGATGGCGCGCGCGACGGACGCAAGCTGGTGTATTCCTTGCGAGCTATCCGATTGGCCCGCGTTATCGTCCTGATAGGCCCGCCGGACGGCTTCTCGGGTAATATGATCTTCGATATCTTGTCGCGACCGGAATTGTGCTCCGATCAGCTCCTTCGGCTCTGTTCCTTCTTTCTCATAGACGGACTTGGCGAGTGAAACCATCAGTGGCGTGGACAACGCTTCGACGACAGCGGAGCCCGGCGCGGCCAGCAGGCCCTCCCACTTCGTACCAGCCACCGAAGCAGAACCAGTTAGCCCTCGAACGATGGCAGTTACATCAAGCGGCTTGATCGTCACCCTCGTGGTGTCGCGGAGATGCCGACTCCCGTGAGCGATGATCTGGTCGTAGTCCTCCTGACGGCAGACCACGACAAGGCGCTGGTCCGACCGGTCGATCGCCTCATTCAAACACTTGACCACTACCGTGCGGTCCGACTCAGCGAGCTCATCCAAGCCGTCGAGCAAAGGTACAATCAAGCCCTGCCCGAGCAACCTGGCCGGCTCAACCGTCGAGCCGCCGTAGTAGCGCTGCGCCACCGCTCTCACCACGAACTCGTCAAGGCTCTCCAAGGCGACGAGATCCCAGTCCGACAGGGCGAGCATCACCGGCGTCGGTCGTCCGCTCACCCGGCCTGCGCTGAGGCCGATCGCCAGCATGAGCAGGAGAGCGGTCTTACCTGAGCCCGGCTCGCCCAGGATCAGCAATCGCTGTGTCGGCAGCGCGCGGAACCGCTCGGCTAGCAGCCGGGTAGTCTCCTCAAAATCATGTTCGCTGTGCGTCCCTCCACCGTCCCACGCGAACGGGATAGGCCCTCCCCGGCCGCGAAGCCCACGGTTGGCTGCCTCTCCACGAAGTTCAAGGTCGACGATATCGGCCAGTTCGTCGACCAAGTCCGAAGACACTCTTGGTGCCGCTGGGTGGCGCCGGCGCTGCAGCCAATTAAAGGGGCCTGCAGCGAGACTGAGGACCGCCGCCGCACCGGCGATTACAGTCATGTTGGCCTGCGGATCACCCCACAGAGTCGTGCTGCCGCCTACAATAATCGTCAAGGTCGCGACGATCAGGAGCACCGTGCCCACATAGCTGAGCGCAACCACGCGAGCACGACGACGATCACCGGACATCGCGGTGACCGTCCGTCAACACGTACCTCTTAAACATGTAGATTTACTCGCGTAGATAGGTCGGGTTGTTACAGCTCCGACCCGTCACAGTTGGGCATCCGAACGTCGAGCGCGTCCGGTCCGACAGCAGATCGCGACGAACCGCGCCCGGAGCGTTCCTGGCGCGGTTCGAGTTCCGACGGATCACGGCGATGTCCATCCGAGTTTCCTCATCTCGGACGAGCAGCACTGACGGCGGAACCCGGAGGTCGGGGCACTGCCAGTTGCCGCCGGCTGATCCCCAGGCTGAAGCTAACGCCGGGTCCCTCAGAGTGATCTTACGAAGGCGTTCATCGCCTGATCGCGCTGCAGGTCCGCAGCAAGTCGACGGAGTTCCTCCCGCTGCGCCAGCGCCACCTCCCGCCAGCCGGGCTCCAGCGTGTTGCCCGCCTGGAAGACGATGTCTGTTCCGAGGTTCCAGATCATGCTGTTCACGGTGGCGCAGGCCACGGCGAGCGTGTCAACGTCGCACCCGATCCAACGGATGGTGTGCGGATCACGGCCTCGCTCCCGCATGACCTCCGCCACCGCGCGGAACATGCCGCCGGTTCCCATCATCGGGTCGGTGACGTTGCTGTGCTCCCGGACGTCGGACATGCCGGCGACGAGCTTCGCGATCGAACCGGGTGTGTAGAACTGACCCCGAGCCTTGAGCGCCGGTTTTGGTCGGAGGACCGTCAGCACGGTGCCGAGCAGGTCGACATCGAACCGTCGTTCGGTTCCGGTGAGGTGCGGTTGCCCCGCACGCAGCGCCGCTTGCGCGACGGCCACCGCGTGGCTGCGCACTTCGCGGTCGGGATCGTCAAAGATCCACGAGACCATCGGATGGAGAAGGTGCGTGATCTCAGGGCGATGCCGGATGACCGAAGACCAAGTGTGGCGCGCGAAGTCGTGGAAGGTGTCAGCGTCCCAGCTAGACACCGTCTCGTTGACGTGATGGCCGCACGAATCCTTCTCCGGCAATGCCGCAAGAGTGGCAACGACCGAGATCGGAACATCGAGCCGACCAGCTCCATAGGCGCGGTGCCATGCGGACTCAACTGCAGCGGCGATCTTATTCGCCAGTTGTTCAGTATTGATGGATGCGGAAACTTGATGATGCGATGAAGGCATGGAGGTTCCCTTCAGCGATCTACTGACACGGCGCGGCGTCACACCGCAGGTGGGAGCCATGCGTTAGACTGCAGACTCGCGCACCCCTCTGGGGTGTGCGGTGTTGGAACCCGGCGGGTGGTTGCCGCGCCTCTTCGGAGGTGTTCACCCGCCGGGCGCTACTAACAGATTCAAAGTCGGATTTCAGCGGTCCCAGTAGTGCCGCTCGAAATGCGTCACGTCGACCCTTGCCGCCGCGGCGATAGCGTCGGGCCAACGTAGCCCTTTTGCTTCATAGTTCTGTATAGCGTCGGCCAAGGCCTCGGCTCGCGGCGTCAGCCGCCAACCGAGCGAGCGGAAGAGGATGACCGCCCGGCCTTCCCGCGCGCACGTCGCAGTGACAGCGTCCACGCGCAAGTCCGCGGCGACGTGGCCGAGCAGCGTCGCCGGGTATCCGTCGAGGAACAGAGGCGTGTCGGGCGGCAACCATCCGGGCAACGGCGTCATCTCCGGTGGGTACTGCCGGCCGATGTGGCGCGCCACGGCCAGCAAGGTCACATCGCCGAACACCTGGTCGTCCTCGGCGTCGTCGATCTGGTGCGCCAGGCTGGCGGCGGCTCGGATGGCCTCACCCCACGTCCCCGAGTATTCGAACTCCTCGGAGAACCGTGCCAGCCGAGCGGCTTTCTCGGTGAGCCGGAATCCGAACGCCGGATAACAGGCGGCGCCACCGCCCTCCTCGAGGTATTCCGCGGTAGCCCCGAGACCTTGTAAGACGTGGCCGTGCAAGCCAAGGGCGTCGTGGTCGTCGAAAGCGGACGCGGCCGGCATGCCCGCAAACGGATGCGTTCGGCGTTGCAGTCCAGCGTGGTTGGTGACGTAGCGGAGGCGTCCGTAAAGTTCGGCACAGCCCAGGATTCGAGTGGTCATGGCACGTCCCGATCGATCTTCACGCGACCGCGTGGACGCCGTGTGCCATGGCCAGATCCTCAAGAGCCGCCACGGGAGGAGCTGCCGCGTGGTCAAGCCGGTCCAGGATCCGATCCGCAATGCGGAGCACGCACTCCGCGGAAGAGCGTGCCGTCTCGCGATCGGTGGCCCAACCGGCGACGTAGGGCACGGAGTACGCGAGCGTGTCCATGCCGCAGACCGCGGCGACGATGCACGCTACGGACTCGGCCTCGACCTCGAGCACATGCCGCGGTGTGGTGGCCAAGCGGGTTTCGTGGTCGCAGAGAATGTGCGCCAACTCGTGCGTGAGCGTCTTGGCGGCCTGCGCAGGCTCGACGTCGGCGTGCACGGTTACACGCCGCTCGGAGAACACAGTCCGGCCGAAAGCGCCGCCACAGTCTCCGCGCTCGACGGCGAAGCCGCAGGCGTCGATCTGGGCAGCGACACCGTCCCACAGGCCCCGTGGCGCGTCACCGCACAGGGCGATCGGCTCCGGCGGGGACGGCTGCGCGCCCCGCGGATCCCCTTGCAGCTGGGAGACGTCGACGACGGGCACGAGCATGAATCCTGACAGCGCAGGAGCCTTGTCCGGATCCGCCTCGGCGCCTTCGGTCGGTTTGGTGTTCTCGTCGTCGGTCGTCCTGCGGAAGCACGGCTTCCAGATTTTGATCTTGTGCGTGCCCTTGCGCATGAGGCCGTAGCCTTCGCGCTTCCACTCCGAAAGAGGCCGCACGTCGGTGGCTTCGGGGCACTGCTGCAGGATCATGATCAGGTTGTTGAGGCTGTAGCGGCGCAACCACGCGCGTGACGTGATCAGCTGCTGCCAGCCGTCGGCGGTCATCAGCTTGTCCACGCCCTCCAGCAGCTGGTCGCGGGCGGCCGCGAGGCGTTCGGCTCGTTCTTCGGGCGAAATCGTGCGCCGGGCCTTCGTCCCGGCCCTGGACGGTCGACGGGGTGCGCGCGTCATGACGGATCCCTTCCGATGGGTTGGTGCGGTGTTGGCGGTTCGGTGGCGTGCCGGGGTTGCCGTCCCGGAACACCACGGCTAAGGGTGTTTCTCGTTGTTCGCGAGCTGTCAGCCTTTGGCGCGTTCCCACTCGAAACCGGCGCCGATCGCGTACCTGCCGTCCGCCTCCCGGACGACTCGCGTCGGCAGGTAGCCATCCTGCGTCGCGGCGAGCGGGTCAAGAAGCATGATCGTGCTGTCTTCCCAGTACGCCACCGTGGCGCCCGGGTACAGCCGTCCGCAGGCGTTGAGCCAAGCGACAATGACAACCGCAACGTCGAGGCGGAAGCGCGGGATCCCCGACCGGCTCCAGCCGGTCACGGGATCCACCTGGGCCGGGAAAGCGGGATCGCTGCCGGTCGCATTGATCGTCACCGGAGTCTCACCGATCTCGGGCGTGAGCCGGTGAGCACCGGCGAGCAACGCTTGCTCGGCGGAGATGTCGGCAGCTGGCATGGTCAGTTCCCATTCCCACGCACCGGCGCCAATCGGGTAGCGGCCATCGTCGCCCGGTTCGATGCGTTCCGCACGATCGGCCGTGGTTGCGGTGATGGCGACTGCCTCGCCGTCGAATGCAGCGGCGGTGGCTCCGGCACCGTGGCAGTCGTTCAGCCAGGCGACCACGGCTTCGGCCGCCGTGCGGTTGAAGCGCGGCCGAGCGAACCTGTTCCAGCGCTCATCCTCGATCACGGCCGGGAAGACGACGCCGGAGTCGGCGACGGTTACGTAGACCTCGCCCGGCTGGGCGCGGTCGCATGCTGGTGCTGTGCTCATCGGAACCCTCCGTAGGCGTTCAGGCGGCGGGCGGCACGGAGCGCAGACGCCGAGTTGGCGCGTAGGTGCCGACGACGTAGGTTCCGTCGTGCAGCGGCGTCAAGCTCACGTGCAGCATGTGTTCCCCGGCGTACGGGGTGTGCATGATCAGCCGTCCGGCGAGGTCGCCGTCGGCGTCCTCAGGAACCCGGCGGATCGTGAAGGTGAAGGCGCCGCGTGGGTCACCGACCGAAATGGACAACGCGACCGAGTCTTCGGATTCGTCGGTTTGCGCGGTCGCACTGTTGCACCAGGACAGCCGGATCCGCTCGGGATCGTGCGGGCCCTCGCCGTAGTCTGGGTCGGTGTCGACCGTCGGCTCGAAGTCGGCACACGCGGTGTCGCCGGACGTCGATTCGTAGCCGTCCGGAGTCTCGGCCAGCTCCTCCCGGCACGCTCGGCACCGATGCGTCGGAGCCGAGTCCGTGTCGAACTGCAGGGTGATCGATTCGGCGACGTCGTCGGACAGCCCGATCGGGGTTCCGTCCACGGAGAGCACAGCAAACATTGCAGCCTCATAAGGAAGTAGAGGTGAGCGCACAGCTCACGAAGACGCGGGACCGCCCGCGCACGGCGAAAGATCAGAAGATGGAGAAGCCGACGCGACCGGTAGCGCATGCCGAGCAGGCGACGGTGCCGGATTCGTCGTCGATCTCGGCGGCGTCGTCGAAGTCCCAGGCGTCGGCGTCGCAGTCGTCGGGCCGGAAGTGCCAGGATCCCGACTCCGCCGACCAGCGCATCCCGCACGATCCGCACCTGGCAAGACAGGTTGACGCGCCGAACCCTTCGATTTCGAACAGCGAGCACAGCAAGTCGTCGCTGTCCCCTGAGATGCCTGCGACGCCGACCAGGTCCGTCGTGAAGTCGCCCGTCTCGCCGACCAGGTACCACCCGGCCGGGACGGTGTAGGCGCGTTCGGTGATCTCCCACCGGTCGGCGTACGCGTGCCCGTATCGGATCGCTCGGCTGTTTGCTTCCCGGGAACAGCGGTAGTCGACGCCGACCAGCGCGAAGGGCCGGACGACGTGCACGGCCGTCACTGTGCGCCCCTCAGACAGGTAGGTCTGGCCCGCGTCTTCCTGCAGCACGTCGCGCGTGTCGACGTACCCGGCCGCCTGCAGCTCACCCAACACGCCGGAGACGGACCGGTCGGCGACGTCCGGACACTTGGGGGCGTCCGGTCGGAAGTCCGCGAGTTCGACACGCGCGTACGGCTCAACGACGTACGCGCACTCCGCGTAGGTAGCGAACTTCAGTGCATCGTGGAGCCGTCGCCCCCATGGGTGGTCGGCGCTATCCACCAAAGCTTGGATGGTGTCCGTCGCATCGACGGTAAGGGAGAATTGGGACACGCACGCCTCAAGCATGGTCATCACTGAGCCTTCATTCAGGTGAGCGGTGTTGGTTAGCGAACCGGAGAGTTTGGGGTTGCCGTCCCGTTCTCTCCTACAATTCATTTTAGGACTGAGCCACAGGAAATCAAGACCTCCAACGGGTTATTTCCCGACAATTATGCACCCCTCGCAAGCCCGCCGGGTCGGACCGAGAGGCCAACAGATGGAAGCAAACACGCAGGTCAGCGCGCCGCCGAAACATAGACGAGCAAATAAAGAAATAAACAAAGAGCAGGACCAATAGAGCGCGAGAGGTAAATACAAGAAGACGAGTGGAAGGATTTTGCTCGAATGAATTCGGTTACACGTCAACGAAGCTGTCGGCAGCGCGCCCCTACCGACTGTTCACATGCCTGCCGGCATCCGAGTCGGGCGTCACATCGGTAGGCACCATAAGCGTTCCGACCTGGCGCTTCATATGCTGGCGGGGGCTACCGCTCTAACAGGCACCGCGAGAAGACCGTCGCAAGGACCTTGCGGAGGTAGCACCCTCCGCCGGTCGACTAGCTGCTGCACTGCCGGCGGCATCCTTCCACTGCGCGCTGCCTCGACGCTGTAGGAAATCGGCGAGATTGAGAGTCTCGGCGCTCACCTGCTGGTCGATCTCGGCGAGCGTGGTGCTCAGAAGCGCGACGGTCCGCGGAATAGCCGCGTACTGGCCCAACCGTGCCTGCATACGAATGATATCGCGGTAGACGCCTTCGTTGTACTGGTCGAACTTGCGAGCTCGTTCGAGCAGAACTAGCGCGGTCTCCGGGGAAATGTCGCCGTCGGCGCGGACAAGCGCGCCGAGCGCGTCCAAGACGTCTCGGCGGACGGATTCCCGGAACGGTTCGATCCACTGGGCGAGCAGATCCTCGGCGAGGTCGCCCCGATACAGCTCGACCGCGTTCCGGAGGTTGGCACTGCCGTGCCCGTCCGGTGGGCGCTGCGCCTGCAGAATGCGCTGCAGCTGCCAGAAGTCGACGTCGAGGAGTTCGTCGCTGAGCCGGTAGCGACCGTCCTCGTTGAGGACGACGTTGCCCGTCTGGTCGTCGGTGGCGTCGGCGAGCGCGCGGCGCAACGTCGAGAGGGTGTTGTGGAACGAGTTGTACGGCCTCGGTGGACGGCTGTCGGGCCAGACGGCCTCGTTGAGAACCTCGCGTCGGACTCCCTGGGGATGCAGCGCGAGGAAGACGAGCACTTCGCGCTGCTTCGGCGTGAACGCACCGCCCAGCTCGCGAACACCCGCTTCATCCCGTACGGCAAGTTGGACTCGGCCCAGCACGCGCAGGAACAGCCGGGGCTGCTTGGTGCGGACCGGCGGTTCCTCGCGGGCCACCGGCTGGTTGTCCTCGGCGTGCTGCTCCTCCTGCTCGAGCGAGCTGCTCGCCTCGATCTCCGCTGATCGCCGCTCGGGAACCGGTTCCCGAGCCTGTTCGGCGACGCTCTCTGCAGCTCGGAGCACCTCGAGGAGAGAGGTGGCGTCGGCTGCCGGAACGTTGAACAGGCGCGTACCGGTGAGGACGTCGTCGATCCCTGGACTGGTCGCGCTGATGGTGCCGTCCTGGCGGATGAGCAGCGTCGCCCCGGGACGCCACTGGCCGAGGAGCACGCCGGCCAGGCCGAGCGTCGAGCCATTGTCGAGGACGGCTTGCAGGCGACGATCAGCGTGGGATGCCGGTCTGGCGAGCAGTACGAGCGACGGTACAGCGGGCCGAACTCCGGTCTCCTCGATCGCGTGGCGAGTACGAGTCAGCAGGGCCGCCTCCATCTCGTCGAGCGCGGCATCGAGCGTCGCGACGACGTGAACGCTGCTCGGCAGGTCCTCGACGGCGACGCCGTCGAAAACCAGACGCAGGTCGTCAACGGGCACGATCACGCCGACACCGTTGCCAGGCTGCTGCTCGGCGAGCAGGTGCAGGAGCACCGCGCGGGCGGCCGCGGTTGCTCCGGCGCCGGCGAGGCCGAGCCCGCGGGTGCTGGCGAGGTTCAGGGCCAGTTCGCGCCGTTCTCGAACGCCGATCTTCGCGGGTACCTGGGCCAGCTCGCCGCTGAGTTCCGGCTCCCCCGGTGATGCCAGGTCGAGCTCGGCAACTTCACCAGGCTGCAGGTCGCCGTCGTCGTGCGCGGCGCAGAGGGCGCGGACCACGGGGGCGATCGGGCGCTGGAGGTCGGCACGGTCGCCGCTTCCGATCCGATAGCGGCGCCGACGCCACATCCTGGTCGACACCACGGCCGCGGCGATCGCTCCGGCGAGGCCGAGGCTGACGAACACGCCCGTCACCAGGTCCACGGCAGGCTCGGGACGGTCTTCACGGTGCTCCCCGGCCGCGGTTGGTTCCGGAGTGGGTTGGGTGGGCGCCGTGGTCGTGGGAGGTGAAGGCTGTCGGGGCGGCACCGACGGACGCTCCTGGTTGGGCGCCGGGACGTACCCGGTGATCTTCCAGCCGGGCCGCACCAGGCTGGGCTTCGTCAGCGCGCGTCCGTCGGGCTGCTCCACGCCGCGGTTCAGCTGGAAGAGTTCGGGCCAACGGCTGCCGCCACCGGGACCGTAGAGGCGCTCGGCGACGCGCCACAGGCTGTCGTAGACCCCGTCGTGTGGGAGCCGGACTTCCTCGGTGACCTGGACCATGCCTGCCGGAGCCGGCGCGGCGGGATCGATCACCGCGCCGGTCGCCTGTGGTGCCGGACCTGGAGGCAGCGATGCGACGACGGCGACCGGCCGGAGGCCGACGGTGGGCGCCGCGGTGCCCGCAAGCGGCGCCGAGTACGAGCTTCGGCTGCCGAGCAGGGTAAGCACGATGGTCCCGACGAGGACCGCGGCGACCCCGCGCAGTGGGCCGGGACGGCGACTCGGCCACGTCATTCCGCGCACCGCGTCGACGGAGCAGCGAAGGACGTCCAGAGCGAAGCAGAACCAGACGATCCAGCACACCACCGCCAAGGTGTTCAGCAGGAAGCGGATGCTCATCGGATTGAGCAGGGTCGCCTGGATCTCGTCCCAGGTCGGCAGCTGGTCTGGCAGCGGCCAGCCCACGAAGTGCACCAGCGCCCAGGGCAGGCCCACCACGAGACCGATCAGGACGCCGGACGCGAGCAGTCCGCGGACACACCGGAGTGCCGCGGCGAACACCCGCGTCCGGCGCGAGAGGGGCGGTTGCGAGGTCACGGCACCGGTACGGGAGCCCTGGTGGACGCATCGGCGGCCGACATCCGCGTGCCGGCGGCCGTCGGCGGCGCGCTCGGACTGATTTTCGGGGTAGGCGCGCTGGCGGTCTGCCGTTTACGCCTGGCCCGGGTCGTCTTGCTGCCGTCGCGCCACTGGGCGAGGTCGGCAGCCGGGACATCGGTGAACTTGGCCAGCTCGTCGACGCCGATGACGTCGCTCGCTCCGACGAGGACGTCCCCGAGCTGCCGGTCGATCTCGCTGAGCTTGTCGGCCACTTCAGTCCGCTGCCGCACGAGCTCACCGACGCGCCGCGCGGCTTCGGTCCTCTTCGCGCTGCGGGCTGCGTCTGCTTCCTCGACGCGGCGTTCGATCTCTTCGGTAGTCACCATTTTCTTGTCCTCTCATGGAAGTACGCCGGAGATTCCGCGCTGTGGTTCAGCTTGTCCGGCTCCGGTTACGGTGATCGAGGCGATGCTGACGAGCCCGAGCAGCTGGGTGGGCTGGTTGATGGTGACGGTTACGGCGACCTTGTTGCCGGTGACCGACACGCTGCCGGTGTGCCCCGCGGCGGCGAGGTAACTTCGGGCCGCGGCGCCAGCCCGTTGCGGGACCAGGCGCAGCGAGCCGTCGGCGCGGTACACAGCCAGATCGATCTCCTGGGCGCCGGCCCGTGCGGCCTCCTGCGCCTCGCCGATGGCGCGGACCTTGGCGGCCAGTGCCAGCCCGCCATCGAGGACAAGGCCGGCGAAGAGGAGGGCCGTGAGCGCGATGGTGACGACGAAGGCGGTTACCCGGCCTTCTTCATCGTCGCGCAGCCGACGTAGCACTGCGATCGACCTCATGCCGTACCTCCGGAGCTGCCGCGCCAGACGTCGACCGGCGAGGAGAAGGTGGACTCGAATGTCCGGCTGCCGGGCACGCCGAGCGAGGTCAGGTCGCCTAGTCCGACGCTGCACGTCACGGTGACGGTTACCGTGGATCCAGGTTTGAGCCCCTGGGTGTCGGCGGAAACCGACAGCGACTGGCATGCGATCCCGGCCGAGCGCAAGGCCGCGCTGGCGGTGGCCTGGGCGTTGGCGGTGGCTTGCGATGGACTGCGGGCCAGAGTGGCGGCGCGGGCGGCCTGGTGGGCGGCGTCGTTGATTCGCAGCTTGGTATCGGCCAGCCGGCCGCAGAAGACGACGAACAGCAAGAGCAGGATCAGCACCGGGGTCAGGAGGGTGAGCTCGGCCGCGGCGGATCCCCGGTCGTCCCGCCGTAGCGCAAAGAGGGTGCGGGCCGCGGTCATGGTGTCACCGCCCCGGCTTCGCTCGGCGGGGTGAATTTTTCCACTGGCCCAACGGCTTCTGCGTGGACCGTGAGGGTTGTGAATGGGATCAGGCTGGTCACGGTTCCGGTGACCGTCACGGATACTTGGGCGGCTCCACGCTGGACGTTCACCGAGGTCTCCCGCAACGGTCCGTTGCCCAGTTGCGTGAGGACTCGTTGTCCCTCGGTGTCACCCGTGGCTGCGCTGCCGCCGGAGATGCGTGCCGCGGACAGCGCCTGGGACGCAGCGGCTTGAGCAATGTGGACGGCGTGCATGTACAGCGCGAATTGAGCGATGAGCAGAACCAGCAGCAACAACAGCGGGGTGGCGATGACGAGCTCGGCCGTGCCGGCGCCGCGCTCATCCGTGCGAAGTCGGCGCAGTACGTTTCGAGGCATCGTGGTCACCGGCCTAGAGGGTGATGCCGTTGGCCTTCTCGGTCACCTTGGCGACAATGATTGCGATCACGGCAATCGCCAGGAGGACCAAGGCAGCGGTCACCACGACGGCTTCGGTTGAGTAGCCGCCTTCGTCATGACGGAGCCGTTCCAGCTCGGCACGGACGCGGGCGATCAGAATCTGAACTTCGTTCAACATCAGCTTCTCCCGGCGTCGCCGAGGCGACACCGATGACATACACGCCTGATCGGCAAGGCACACTGGTCCCGGGCTCCTGGTAGCCGGGTTTGGCTTCGCAACCTCCCTCCTACCAGGAGCCCGTCCGTTTAACCGCTCACGACACCCACGACCACCACAGGTTCAGGAACAGGCTCTCAGAGATTGCGGCGGGTCTACTCAACGGTGACCTGACCCTCTACGGCGGCGTGGTGCGTGACAGCGCTGGACACATCGTGGCCCAGCTCAAGGAAATCTCCGCCTCCAAGCTGCACCAGGACGCGGTCGGAGCGGCAGCCTGGATGCTCAAGAAGAAGCCAGTCGTCATTGCGGGGCTCGCCACGCTGGCGGTCGTCGGGACGGTCGCTGCGGCCGTTCCGCTCGTTCGCAAGCGAAATCGGGCGCTGTCGGAGTGCGTCAAGAACTGCAACGACTCGCTTCGCGCCTATCTTGAGGGTGTCCGCGACCAGAGCCTCGATGTTGAGATCATCGACCGCCTCATCGCCGATCTCGATGCGGTTAAGGCGTACTCCGAGAACGGCAACATCACGGTCGACTTCTCTGCGGAGCAGTACAAAACCCTGGTCCAGGTTGTCATCGACTACACGCAGCAGCTGGCCCAGGCGAACTCGTTCGATCTGGTTGAGTCACCGGAGTCGACCCCGATCTCGACGGGCGCTCCCGTCGTGGACCCGCGTCTCTACCTTGAGATCCAGCGGAGGATCTTCAACAACGCAGCCTGATCGACCCCGGCCGTGCCCCGCTGTCGGTGAGCTCGCGGACTGGCCGAAAAGGCCAGGCAGTCGACGCTGGTCAGGGCCGACGAGCAGTTCGCTCGAAGTAGGTCAATTCCTTGTCGGAGACCACGCTCAGGCCGAACACATAGAACACTGTGTTGCCCTCCGCGTCGCGGCCCATCGGCCCAGCCCGGGCCGGTGGCCTAGGTGAGCGGGCCGGGGGCGCCGGGCTGCTGAGCACGGAACCCGTCGAGATGCGCGATCGCCTTCTTCACGGACTCGAACGCCGTGGTCAGGATGCCGGGCTGGGCAGACGTGGTTCGGTCGTGCACTACGTACACGGCTCGCTCACTGTTTGTCATGGGCACCATACTGCCAGCTACAGCCGACCGTTGACGATCTCGACGCCGGATCTGCCGCAAGGCCGACCCCGCCGCCATCGCCGCGGCTGACCGCCGCCGGGCAAGTACCGCAACTGGACGGCTGGCCCGGTCGACTTCACCACCGTCGGCAAGAAGACCGGCGCGCTGGTCAGCGCAACCCTGCCCGCCCGTTCCTCGGCGAAAGCTGCTTCCTCCCAGGAACTTGTCGGCCTTGCGGGTAACGGTGCCGCCGTGGATATCGTGATGATCACTGTGCGAGGTGAGAAGCGCCTCGGGTGCAGGCCGCCCGGTATGGGCCGGCTGTTCTTCGGAGGGGTTCGATGGTGCTTTCCCGTCGCTCGATGCTCGGTGTGGCCGTGGCCGCAGGTGTCGCCACGACCATTGGCGGTTCGCCGGCGTTCGCATCGCCGGTGGTGAAGACCAGTCGCACGGAATCCGCACGTCATCGCACCGCCTATCTCGAGGCGGGACCGACGGACGGCCCACTCATGATCTTCTTGCACGGCTGGCCCGGCCTGAGCGTGGTCTGGAGGCGGCAGCTCGAGTACTTCGCGGCCGCGGGCTGGCACTGCGTGGCACCGGACCTGCGGGGCTTCGGAGGCTCCTCCGCGCCCGCCGATCTTTCCGCGTATGCGTTGTCCGAGCTCGTGCAGGACATGGTCGAACTGCATGATGGTCTGGGCGGGCAGCCCGCTGTCTGGGTCGGACACGATTGGGGTTGCGCCGTCGTCTGGGCGGTCGCCGCACACCACGCTCGCCGCTGCCGGGCGGTGATCACCCTTACGACGCCTTACATCGCCGACGGCCTGGCTCTGCGGAATCTGGTTCCCCTGGTCAACCGCTCGCTGTACCCCTCGAATCAGTACCCCGCTGGGCAATGGGACTACTACGCCGACTACTACGAGCATCTCGACCGGGCGGTCCAGGACTTCGAAGCGGATACCCACGCGACGCTGAACGTTCTGTACCAGCGAACTCCGGCCAGTGTTGTCGGAACACGGGCCACCCTCGCCGATGTCCGCCGGCGAGGAGGCTGGTTCGGTGACGCGCACCGGGCGCCCACCGTGCCGCGTGATCCGTCGATGCTGGCTCAAGTGGACTTCGACGCACTGGTCTCCGCTTATCTGAAGACCGGGTTCCGCAGCACGTGCGCGATCTACCTAAATGACGAAGCCAATCTCGCGTTCGCCGCGGCGGCTCCGGGCCGTCGCCTGCACATGCCCGCCTTGTTCGTCCACGCGCGGCGTGACGTCATCTGTGACACGGCTTTCAGCGCGCTTCCCGAGCCGATGCGGCAGGACTGTGCCGACCTGACCGAGACGACGCTGGACGGCGGTCACGGAATCATGATCGAACTCCCCGAGGAGACGAACGAGGCCATTACACGGTGGCTCGTGACGAAGCGCCTGTGACGCCGGACCGGTGGCGAGAACGGGAAACCCTGCGCCGCCTCGCCCGTTGTGGCTGAAAACCGCCATTGATTCCCGCAAGGAAGTGACTGCTGCATTCGGCGGCTGGACATGTCCGGCGGACAAGCCCGAAAGTGATCGCCGAAGTTCCCGCGTCGGAACAGGAAAAGAGGCCGATGTGTTCGGATCACTGTCGTCTTGGCCGTCCCGCATCGTCACGGCAGTCGTGGTTCTCCTCGTGTGGACCACCGGCGTGCTGCCCGCCCAGGCCCGAGACGGCCGTCCGGTGAGAGACGACGGCGTCGTCCGGGACGGCCATGCGCGGTTCGAAGTGCTGACGCCGACGTTGATCCGGCTCGAGTACGCGGGTGACGACCGATTCGAAGTCCGGCCGACCTTCAACGCCGTGGGGCGCGGGGTTGCGCCTCCCACCTTCACGACGAAGGTCGCCGGGGGGTACCGGGAAATCAGGACCGGCAGCCTGATCCTGCGCTACCGGCAGAACAGCGGTCCGTTCACCCGGTCCAACACGTCGGTTCAGCTGATTTCGACGGGAGTCACCGCCGCGCCTCTCTTCCCTTCGTACTGCGTCTTCTCGGCGGTCTGCGAAGGCGAGAACGGGCTCCCGGTCGGCTCGGCTTCCGTCGCATACGATCACCGGGGCTACACCGGGTCCGGTTTCCTCGCCGGGCTCACCGAAACCGGGGCCACCCTCACCCAGGACGTCTCCGCGGTTCCCGCGACGGGGCAGTACCAGCTCACGGTCCGGTACGCGAACGCGCAGGGCGGCGACGGCCAGAACACCACCCGCACCCTCTCCACGGTCGTCAACGGCGTACCCGGCCCACGACTCACCTTGCCGGTGACGTCGTCCTGGGACACCTGGGCCACGGCGTCGGTGTCGATCCCGCTGAACGCCGGGACGAACAAGGTCAGCGTCGTCCAGGGGACCGGCGACTCGGGCAACGTCAACCTCGACAGCCTGGCCGTCACCTCGCCGGGAACGGCCTACCCCGTCGCCGACTCGTCGCTGCTCACCACGGCCTACGGAGCCGGGCCGACGTCCGTGCTGGGCGGCTGGGACCGTTCACTGGACAACCCGGAGGCGGTCCCGACGCCCGAGCACCCGGGCCTGCTCGACCGCGACGGCTGGTACCTGCTCGACGACACGCGCTCGGCGTTGCTGAACGCGGACCGGACGATCACCGATCGGCCCACGCACGGGGCAGAGCCCTACCAGGACGGCTACTTTTTCGGCTACGGCAAGGACTTCAAGCGCGGATTGTCCGACCTGAACACGCTCACCGGTCCGACGGCCTTGCTCCCCCGATCCGCTTACGGCGTCTGGTACTCCCGCTACTTCGGTTATTCCGACAGCTACTACCGCTCCACGTTGCTGCCCAAGTTCCGGTCGACCGCCACGCCGATCGACTGGCTGGTCGTCGACACCGACTGGAAGTCGCCCTCGCAGTGGAACGGGTGGAACTGGAATACCGCCCTGTTCCCCGACCCGCAGGGGTTCATGAACTGGACGAAGCAGCAGGGACTGGACGTCACGCTCAACGTGCACACGTCCATCGCGAGCAATGACCCCCGGTTCGCGACGGCGAACGCGACCGCGGGTGGCCTGAAACCGGACGGTGGGGGGAACTACACCTGGGACTGGTCGAATCCCGCGCACCTGCGCAGCTACTTCGACCTGCACCAGCCGTTCGACCGCCAGGGCGTCCGGACGTGGTGGCTGGACTACTGCTCCGGATGCGGCGGGGCCACCGCCTCCGACCCCGGTGTCGCGCCGGACAACTTCATCAACCAGGCGTATGCGGACCACGCCGCCGCGCAGGGTTTCCGCGGGTTCTCGTTCGGCCGCATCGGGGGTGCCGAGCGGGGCGGCATCCACAGCAGCTTCCCGGTCGGTCCGTGGTCGGAACGCCGCAACACCCTCCAGTTCACCGGCGACGCCCCGGCGAGCTGGGACATGCTCGCGTTCGAAGCGCGGTTCACCCCTGACGAGGCGGCAGCGGGCCTCGGCAACGTGAGTCACGACATCGGCAGCTACCACGGCGGCCACCTCGCGGACGACCTCTACGCACGGTGGGTCCAGCTGGGCACCTTCCAGCCGGTCGACCGGCTGCACTCCGAACACGGAGACCGGCTGCCCTGGGACTACCCCGGTGCCGCCGGCGACAGCGCGACGAAGTTCCTCCGCTTGCGCGAGGCGCTGGTGCCCTACACCTACACCCTGGCGCAGCAGGCGAGCGCGACCGGTGTGCCGATCACGCGGCCGCTTTACCTGAACTACCCGGATCAGGACGCGGCCTACACGAACCCGCAGGAGTACTTGTACGGCGACAACGTGCTCGTCGCACCGATCACGACACCCGACAGTTCGGCGGGGACCGGTTCCGTGAACGCCTGGATCCCGCCGGGCACGTGGACCGACTACTTCACCGGAACCGTCTACACCGGACCGTCGACGGTGACGATCACGAAGCCGCTGGCCGAGATGCCGGTGTTCGTCAAGGCCGGCGGGATCATGCCGGCCCGGACGAACTACGTGGACAACGCCGCCGCGCCGCTCGACCAGCTGACGGTGAACGTGACCGCGGGCGCGGACGGCAGGTTCTCGCTCTACGAGGACCGCGGCGAAGGAAGCGGGCCGTCCACCACGACCGGGATCGGCTGGCAGAACACGGCGAGGACGCTCACGGTGGACGCGGCGTCGGGAGCCGCATCGAACCGCGCCTACACCCTGCGCCTGGCGAACTCCGCCGCGCCTGCCGCGGTGTCCGTGGATGGCGTTCGCCTGCCGGAAACCGCGTGGTCGTACACCACGAGCTCCCGGACGGTCACGGTCACCACGGCGACCCTGTCGTCGAGCAGCCGGCACACGATCAGCCTGAGTGGCGTGACCGCGCCGGCGAACTGACGAATTCCGGGTGGCGCGCCGCCGAAACGGCGCGCCACCTCGGCGGTGGTCGGTCTGTCGCAATCCCCTTCGTTGCGGAACGGCCGGAAGGATCTAGCGTCGGCCGGGTGAACTCTGCGCGTGTACCCCGTTCGGAAGCCGTTCAGCCGTTCCGGATCGCGGTCACCGATGCCGAGCTGGAGGACCTGCGGTGCCGCCTGCGAGCCACCCGGTGGCCCGATCACCTCGTGGGCGGCGGATGGGACTACGGCACGGATCCCGCGTACTTGCGCGAGCTCGTCGAGTACTGGGCTGAAGCGTTCGACTGGCGGCGTGAAGAGCGGCGGCTGAACTCGTACCCGCAGTTCCTGGCGGAGATCGAAGGCCTGAACGTCCATTTCGTACACCAGCGGGCCGGTGGCGGTGGTGGGCTGCCGGTGCTGGTCCTGCACGGCTGGCCGGGTTCGTTCGTGCAGATGCTCGACCTGCTGCCTCTGCTCGCGGCGCCCACGGAGCACGGTGGTGAAGGGGATGACGCTTTCGACGTTGTCGTCGGGTCGTTGCCCGGTTTCGGGTTCTCGGACACCACGAACCGGCCCGGCCTGACCGAGCCGCACATGGCGCGCTTGTTCCACCGTCTGATGACGGAAGTGCTCGGCTATGAGCGGTATGCGGTCCGGGGAAGCGATTTCGGGGGGAGTGTCGCCGAGGCGCTGGCCACTCGCTACCCGGAGGCCGTGGTGGGGATCCACCTGAGCGGCACCACGCCGCGCGCGGACAACCCGCCGCCAGACCCCGGCCCGGCGATCCGGCAGTACCTCCGCGATGTCGAGCGGTGGCGGGCATCCGAGGTGGGGTACGGCGCGATCCAGTCGACGAAGCCGCAGACGCCGGCGACGGCGCTGAACGATTCGCCCGCCGGCCTGGCCGGGTGGATCGTCGAGAAGTTCCGCCGGTGGAGCGATTGCGACGGCGAAGTCGAGCGTCGTTTCACCAAGGATCAGCTGCTGACCAACATCAGCCTCTACTGGTTCACCGCGACGATCGGATCATCGATCCGGCTCTACTGCGAGTCCGACTACGAACAGGAATGCGGCTGGGACGTACCGACCGCGCATCTCATGTCGTCGAAGGACATGTTCCCGACCCCGCGCGAATGGGTGGAGCACGTGTCCCGGGTCGATCGCTGGACGGCAGTGGACCGCGGCGGTCACTTCATCGAGTGGGAGGAACCCGGCCTCGTCGCGGAAGACATGCGGGCGTTCTTCCGGACCTTGCGCTGAGCGCGGGGCGCCGTGCGTGTCACGTCTGGGTGCCGACCAGGTACATCGACGTGACCTGGTTGTCCCACTCCGGGGGCACCACCTCTGACCTGCGAAAACAGGCGTCTGAGCGGGCTCGATCGGAGCGGCGATCCAGGCCACGATGTCCGGTTGTGTACGGCTGAAACCGGTGGTGTGCGGCCAGTCGCGGCCTACTTTTTGGCGGATCCGAGGCCTCGGACGGGCGGGTAGCCGGCCGCGCGGGAGAGCCGGAGACGGTACGGGCGGCAGTGTCCTGGCCCGGGCGGAGGTGGAGTCCGCCCCACCGGCGTGGCCCGCATCGGCGGCCCGATACTCGGCGTGGGCGGTGTCCGGCGCGCAGGTGATCGACAGTCCCCCGTCACTACCCGAACGGAGAGCTGTTTCAGTGCCTGCGCTCCAGTGCTGCCAGACCGGGGGCGCTGCCGGGCCGGCCTTCGGTGCCGGCATCACGACACCGATCGCACTGCGAGCAGACTGATCGCGCTGCTGGTCATCCCGCCGTCGAAGTCCGACCGCGAGCGCGTGATCCCGATGTCGCCGGAGCTGGTCCACGTCGTCGCCGCGATCCTGCGCCGGCACCTAGTTTACGGACCCGTTCCGCTGGTTCCCCGCTACGACGGGCACGAACGAACCTGGATCCAACCGATGCCCTACCGCTTCCAGCGTCAGATCGGCGCAGTCCGGCGCGTCGTCAGCACCGGCACCGTCCTGAACAACCTCCGGAGGGACTGTAAAACGTTTAACATTTTACAGTCCCGCCGGTGGAACAGCTCCCGGCCGAACTGCGGCGACGGTGAGAGCGTCAATAGCCGTGACGGTCGTGCCTGACGGGCCGGTTGCATCGCGTACGGCCGGTGTGGATTCACTGGAGGTTGCCGGTGACGTTGGCGAACGCCTCGATCCCGGTTCTCGACCAGCTTCGCCACGTCGTGGGTGATCTGGCGAAGAAGGACACCGTCATCGACGGCATCCGGACCTCGCCGCCTGTCACCGTGCCGCAGGGCGGCACCGCCGACGGGCCGGATACATTGCATCGAAGAACGCGCGGCGGTTCACCCCTGGGCGCCCGCCGCGGTCAGCATGTGCCACATCCGCGAGCGGATCGGTTTCCCGAGCGCCGTCCGGGGGATCGACGAGACGAATGCGATTTTCGCGATCGCCGGGTCGAACGAAGCCAGCGCGGCCCGGACCTCGGCGGTCTTGGCGGGGTGCTCGACCACGATGCAGGCGCCCAGCCGATCCCACTCGCCGGTGCTGTCGATCGCCACCACACCGCAATCGCGCACGGACGGTACCTCGAGCAGGCGCTCCTCGACATCGCCGGGAGTGGTGCGCCCGCTCGGCAGCATCAGGATCTCCTTGGCCCGGCCGATCAGGAAGACACACCCCAGCTCGTCGACGTAGCCGAGATCGCCGGTGCCGATCCAGTCCGGCGCCGGTGCACTGACACCGTTCGCTCGGTGGGATACCTCGATCTCCCCCACCTCGCCCGGCGCGCAGACCCGGCGACCGGCGTCGACGACCCTGGCCGCGGTGCCCGGGCTCGGCGAGCCCAGAGCAGTGGACTCGCCGAGGTCGACAAGGCGGGTGAAGATCGCCGGACCCAGCTCGGTGGCTCCGTAGATGGAGAAGATCCGCGCGTTCGGGAACGCCTCGACGGCGGCCGAGGCCAGCCCGCCGTGCACCGGACCGGCGAGCACCTTGACCGTCTTGATCCGCGCGAACGGATGGTCGCCGCGGTCGAGCAGCTTGCGCAGGCTGTACGGGGTCAGCACGATCTCCCGGCAACCATGCCGGTCGGCCAGTTCGGGGACCTCGGCAACACTTCGAGCGGCTACGCTGACGACACCGGCCGACAGGTGCCGGAGCAGGATGCCGTGGACCCCGGTCGACGTACCGAAGGGGACTCCACAGTGCACCACCCGGTCTGCCGGTCGGCCCGCCGGCCGCCACGGTCGGAAGTCCCAGTCTCCGTGGCGAGAGACGGTCGGTTTCGGCACGCCCGTGGTGCCGGAGCTGAAGATGACGTCCAGGGGGTCGTCGGGACCGGGCCGTGGACCCGGGCCGGGCCGGATCCGGTGTGGCGGTTCGTCCCCCTGTCCCAGCCGCACCACCGGGCTGCCGACCGTGGCAAGCAGCCGCTCGTCGTCTGATAGCACCGCCACCGCCCCCAGCCACGCGCAAGCCAGGTAATCGACGGCGGTCGCCGTCCAGGACCCCGCCGCGAGGGCGACGTGCGTTCCGCGGCCGACGCCTGCTTGGCGCAACAGCCGCGCCTTGCGCACGGCGCGGCCGAGCAGCGCTCGTAGCGGCAGGAACTCGTCCACGTCCACGACCGCCCCGTCGCCGGGGTCGAGTGTGCGGTGAGCCATCAGCTGGGCGATCGATTTTTCGCTCATCAGTCAGTCCTCGGTCAAGCCGAACTCGCGGGCCAAGCTTCTCCTCGACACCTTGCCGCGCGCTGTCTTGGGGATGGCGGCGACGACCACGATGTTCAGCGGGTTGTGGCTCGGACGCAGGTGATCGAGAATCGTGCTACGCAGGATCTTCGGTGTGACATCGGGACCTCCGGCCACCACGGCCACGGCCAGTCCTTCGCCGAGCGTTCGGTGCGGCACCGGGAACGCGACGCATTCCCGCACGCCCGGGTGCCTCGCCAGGACGGCCTCCACGTCATGCGGCGCGATCTTCTCGCCGCCGCAGTTGATCAGGTCGCCGATCCGGCCCTTGACCACCAGCTCCCCGGACTGGAGCGCGCCTTGGTCCGCGGTGGGTGACCAGCCGGCTCGCACGAGCTCGCACGCGGACGACGACAGTTCAGGTCCGGCGCGGGACAGGAGAGCGTCCCGGACGACGTTCGCGCCGCGGATCCAGATCTCCCCGTCGTGCCCGTCGGGCACGAGCCGTCCCGCGTCGTCCGCGATGGCGATCTCGCAGACGGTTCCCGGCCCGACGTCGCCGGGGCAGGACGGCGAGAACCGGCGGGACGACACCTCACCGGGCGCCTCGCTCAGGACGTAGGCGTTGAGCAGCAAAGACTCCCCCATGTCGCGAAGGTGTCCGACCAGTTCTGCGGTCAGTGGCGCGGAACTCGTCCGGAGGACCCGCGGAGTCCACTTCGGACCGAAAACGCCTCGGGCGAGCAGCAGGCCGAGCGCCGCCGGGCTCATCGCGCTCCACGTGCACCGCAGGCCTCTCGCCGCTGGGAGACGGGCAGCGGATGCGCGGGCGACCCGCGCACCACGGATCACCGGTGCGAGCAGCCCGGTGATCAGGCCGAGCGTGTGATGCAGCGGCGACACGGTGAGCACGGCGTCGTCCGGTCTGAGGTCGGCGTGGCGCCACACCCCGGCGAGCGCCGCCTCGACCTGCTCCGCGGGCAGCGTCACGAGGTGGGGCGCCGACGCCGTTCCCGAGGTGACCACGCCGAGTTGCAGCGCCCCCGCCGACGACCCGGCCCAGGTGTGCGGCGCGTGCGACAACCGGACCTCGTGTCCGGCCACGAGAACTGGTGTCGCGCGGCCGGTGGCCCACGCGGCAAGGCGCTCGAGCGCGTCGGAAACCACCACGAGATCGGGAGACGCGGTCTTCGCCAGGCGGTCCGCCGCCGCGTCGGGAGTGCGCCCGTCGACCATGACTGCCGTACCCCGTAAGGCGAGCAAGGTGGCGAGCGTGGTCACTCCGACGTCATCGCAGACCCACACGCACGAAGGTGAGCCGTGCCGCGCGATCGCGGCTGCGATCGCGTCGGCAAGACACAGCACGGCGTCCGCCGTCCACGATTCGCCGGTCGCCGGCCGGGTGAGCACCAGTGCGCGCGGGGCACCTTCCAGCGTCGCCCGGAGCACATCCGGCCACGGCCCGTCGAACCCCGTCACGGCCGCGTCCGGCCGGTCCGCGGGCTCACGTCCGCGTCCGCGGGTTGTGCGACTGGTGGATCCACCGGTCGAAGAGCCGGGCCAAGTCGCGGTCCGCGGCAAGCCACGCGTCCACGGTCCGCTTGAGGGTTTGAGCGCTTCGCCGGTCCGCGGGGTCGAACCTTCGGCGCAGCAGCGGGTAGCGCAGCCAAACGTGCAGGTACAGGTCGTCCAGAGCGGCCGGGTTGAGCGAACCTGCGAGCGCCGCCGTACGGGCCTCGTCGCGCTCGAACGGCCACGTGGTCCGGCCGCGTGGACCGTCCTCTTGGTACAGATCCATGTCCTTGAACGTCACCCGGCGCCGATTGAGGTAAGCAACCGGAATGCCCTTCCTGAGGCAGAAATCGATGGCCTCCGGAATGGTGTCGGCGATGAGCTCGTCCCGGCCGTCGAGCGATGCGCTGCACAGGAGCGGAACGCCGGTGGCTTCGGCGAACGCGGACAGCACCTCGTGCAGGAACGGGTCCTGTTCGCGGTTCAGCGTCTGTACCTGCGCGGCGCGGTCCAGATGTGCGATCGCGGGCACCATGGCCCCGCGGTCCTCGCGGACGAGGAACGTCTCGAGCAGGTACGGCGACGGGCGGGCGCCCTCGAACCACGCATCGCAGTCCTCCTGCCGCACCATCGACGCCGCCGGGCGCCACCACTCCCGCTCTTTGAGCCGGTTGAGCTCGTCCTTCGACTTCGGCGACGTCGGGTCGGCCAAGATCGAGCGATGACCAAGGGCGTGCGGCCCGGCGGCCGCCGGGCCGTCCACCCACACGACGGGACCCGCTCGCAGGTCGTCCACCACCTGCCGGCAGTCGCCCGGACGGGCGTCGGCGATGAAGCCCGCGAAGTCGCGCAGCGCTCCTGCGGCGTCGTGGTCCTCGTGTCCGAGGTAGGCACCGGGGTACCGGAAGTCGAAGCCGGTCCCGCAGCTCCGGTGGAATCTGTTCAGTGCGATGCCGAGCGACTGGCCGCTGTCGTCGACGCACGGCGGAGAGAGCAGGCGCCGGAACCCGAACTCCGCCATCAACGCGCTCGTCGTCGAAGAGTTCAACGCGAAGCCACCCGATAACGCCAAGTTCGTCACCGCGGGGTCGAACCCGAACCGCGCACGCGCCTCCTCCACATTGCGCACCATCACAGCCAGCGAGATCCGCTGGACCTCCTTCATGACCGCACTCACCACTTGCTCGTCGCCGCCGAAGCGCTCATCCGCCACCGCCCGGCCCCCCGCGAACGCCGCCACGACCGCGTCGTCCAGACGCCCGAGCAGCCGCTCACACTCGACCTGCAGCTTCGTGGCCGGCCCCACGAAAGATGTCCTGTCGAGCACTTCGTCCCGCAGCTCGTCCAACGTCGAGTCGCAGCGGGTGGCGGTGGCGAGCGCCACCAGGGCGTCCTCGCGCAACCCGTAGCGGTGCCGGGCCGCGGTGAACAACCGCGCGGGCGACGCCACCGGGAACCACGTGAACTCACCGGACTCGACATACGCACCGGCGAACGACGACGGGTATTCCTTCGACGCGGCCGACAGGACCGAGTCCGAGTCCGGGCCTCCGTCCACCGCCAGCGCGAGGACCGGCTCCGACCACGCGACCTCCGTGTCCAGCAACGCACAACTGAACACGTGCGCCACACTGTGCGGCGGCAGATCCACCTCCGCGAAGTCCGCTGTCACGTCGACGTAGCGGTCACCGCCGATCCCGGGGGTGCCCCAGAACTCCACCACTTGCGCGGCGTCGACACCCACCGACGTGAGCAACGACGCCACCAACTCGTCACCCGTCGCCGAATCGGGCACCGCGGCCCCGTGCCGCCGCCACCCCGACAGCCGCTCCACCGGCCAGTGCGCGATGACCCGCACCTCCCGGCCCGACTTCAGCCACAGCGACACATTGTTGTTGTGGCGCAACCAGGTGTCCAGCAGGTGGGGCAACCCCGGCGGGGTCAGGTACGCCGAAACGTAGTAGCCGTCCTTCATCGCGGACCGGGGTGGCTCGCCTCGAGCCGAGCCGCCACTCGTTCCAAAGGTTCCGAGGAGAGCAGAGCCTCGGCGCTCGCGACGATTCCCTCCTCTCGCAACGTCTCGACGACGATGATCGCCGACAGCGAGTCGCCGTCCAAGTCCTGGAAGGTCCGCGACGGATCGACCACATCGATCGCCAGCGTCTCGGCCACGACCTCGAGGAACCGCGTGGCGATCCGGCCGTCAAGCTCAACCTCGGACATGGTCCTCCTCCTTCTTCTGCCTCTCGCGGGGGCGGTCCACCAGGCCGGTCGCCCTGCTGATCCACAGCCGGATCCCCGCCTCGAGCTCGTGATTCGTCGCGAGCCAGCTGTCGACCGTTCGCCGAAGCGCCTGTGCGCTCCGGCGATCCGCGGGATCGAACCGTCGGCGCAGCAGCGGGTAACGCAGCCAAACGTGCAGGTACAGGTCGTCCAGACCGGCCGGATTGAGCTCACCTGCGAGCGCCGCCGTGCCCGCCTCGTCGCGCTCGAACGGCCACGTGGTCCGGCCGCGTGGACCGTCCTCTTGGTACAGGTGCATGTTCTTGAAGGTGACCCGGTGCCGGTTGAGGTACGCGACCTGGACGCCTTTCCGCAGGCAGAAGTTGATGGCCTGCGCCACGGTGTCGATGATGGGCTCGCCCTTGTCGTTGAGCGAGGTGTTGCACAGCAACGGAACACCCGTGGCTTCGGCGAACACGGACAGCACCTCGTGCAGGAACGGGTCCTGCTCGCGGTTCAGCGTCTGCACCCGAGCCGAGCGGTCCAGGTGCGCGATCGCGGGCACCCGGGCCTCACGGTCCCGGCGAACGAGGAAAGTCTCCAGCATGTAGGGCGACGGGCGAGCGTCTTCGAACCACGCAGCACGATCTTCCTCACGCACCATCGGCGCCACCGGGCGCCACCACTCCCGCTGCTTGAGCCGGTTCAGCTCGTCCTTCGACTTCGGCGATGTCGGGTCGGCCAAGATCGAGCGATGACCGAGCGCGCGTGGCCCGAGCTCGGCCCGGCCGTCGACCCACACGACCGGCGCCGACCGCAGGTCGTCCACCACCTGCCGGCAGTCGGCGGGTTCGACCTCGGCGATGAAATCGGCGAACTCCGCGAACGAGCCGGCCAATTCGCCGTCCTGGTGGCCCAGGTAGGCGCCCGGGAACCGGAAGTCGAAGCCGGTCCCGCAGCGCCGGTGGAAGGCGCCCAGTGCGATCCCCAACGACTGGCCGCTGTCGTCGACGCACGGCGGAGACAGCAGCCGCCGGAACCCGAACTCCGCCATCAACGCGCTCGTCGTGGGACAGTTCAACGCGAAGCCGCCCGCCAGCGCCAGGTTCGTCACGGTCGGGTCGAACCCGAACCTCGCACGCGCTTCCTCCACATTGCGCACCATCACAGCCAGCGAGACCCGCTGGACCTCCTTCATGACCGCGCTCATCACTTGCTCTTCGGCACCGAAACGCTCATCCGCCACGACCCGGCCCGTCGCGAACGCCGCCACGACCGCGTCGTGCATGCGCCCGACCATCCGCTCGCACTCCACCAGCAGCAGCGTCGCCGGCCCGGTGAACGGCAGCTCCTCGAGCGCCTCGTCCCGCAGCTCGCTCAGCTCCGCGTCACAGCCGGCCGCCGTGGCGAGCGCCATCAGCGTCCCCTCGCGCAACCCGTAGCGGTGCCGGGCCGCGGTGAACAACCGCGCGGGCGAAGCTACCGGGAACCACGTGAACTCACCGGACTCGACATACGCACCGGCGAACGACGACGAATACTCCTTCGACGCCAGCACCGAATCGGGGCCGCCGTCCACGGCGAGCGCAAGCACCGGCTCCGTCCACGCGACCTCCGTGTCCAGCAACGCGCAACTGAACACGTGCGCCACACTGTGCGGCGGCAGATCGACATCGTGGTGGTCCCCGCCGACGTCCACGTACCGATCACCGCCGATGCCGGGCGTCCCCCAGAACTCCACGACGTCCGCCGCGTCGACACCCACCGACGTGAGCAACGACGCCACCAACTCGTCACCCGTCGCCGAATCGGGCACCGCGGCCCCGTGCCGCCGCCACCCCGACAGCCGCTCCACCGGCCAGTGCGCGATGACCCGCACCTCCCGGCCCGACTTCAGCCACAGCGACACATTGTTGTCGTGGCGCGCTCGGAGGTCGAGCAGGTGCGACAGCCCCGGCGGGGTCAGGTACGTCGAAACGTAGTAGCCATCCCTCACGAATTGCCTCCAGGTCCGCTGGTCGAGGTGGGTGCCGAGGACGTCGCCGCGCTCAGTGCGGCCGCCAGTGTCCGTCCGCGGCGACGAAGCGCAGGATCGAGAGTTCCGGCGCGTGCCGGACACGGTCGGCGGTGAACGTCGCGCGAACCGAAGCGAGCCCGCGCACCACACCGGCGAGGCAGCTCCGCACCGCCTCGGCGCCGACGCAGTAGTGCCTGCCGAGGCCGAAAGAAACGTGCGGGGTACGCCGTTGCGCCATCGAGATCGGACACGGGAACGCCTGCGGGTCCAGGTTGGCCGCCGCCAGCGCCAGGAAGATCCGGCAGTCCGGCGGCACGAACTCTCCCGCGAGCCGCGTGTGGACGGTCGTGAACCGGCGAGAGAAGCGGAAGGGCGTCGCCACGCGGAGGACCTCTTCCGCGACAGTCGCCGGCGGCAGCGTGGCCAGCACCTCCGGCGTGACGGTGGTCGCGAGCGTCGTGATCACCGAGACCAAGGGATCGTAGGCACCGCTCACCGTCTGCGCCAGGGTCGCGACGGCGGACTCGAAGCCGAGCGCTGGGTCGTCCGCGATCGCGTGAACGGCCCGCAAGTACCTGGTTGCCCCCGAGGCGGCCGGCAGCGCACCAGCCAGCCAGTCCCCGAGCGCGCGCTGCGCCCGTACGACGTCGGCGGCCCGGGCGTCGTCCATGACGGGCCACGTCAGCTCACGGACGATCACCTGCGCCCAGCCGATGAGCTCCGTCGCCACATCGGCGGGGACCCCCAGCAGCCGGGCCACCAGCCCGGCCGCGATCGGCTCGGCGACCTGCTCCAACCAGGAGAACGAGTTCCCGCCGGTCTCCCGCCGCACCGCGACGACGTGCTTCAGCGCCGCTGCCCCGACGGCGTCGGTCACATCGCTCGTCGACCGGACCAGGTGCCTGCGAAGGCGAGTGTGGTAATCACCGTCGGAGAACAGCGGCCACCTCACGTAGTGGGCCTTCATGACGGTCTGGATCTCCCGCGACCCGTCCGGGAGGGTCGCGAGCGCGAGCACGTCACGACGCGGGCGCTGCGTGGTCAACTCGACGGCGGGCAAGGACGTTCTCACATCCGCGTACCTCAGGAGGACGAGTTCGCCAGTGCCCGCGCGAACCGCGTCCGACGGGCCCGCCGCCAGGCCGCGAAAGACCTCCATCGTGTCGACACCGGTGTAGTCGCGCAGCATGTCGATCATCGGACCTCGTCCCGTTCGCCGTCCGACGCCGCGGCCGGACTGGCGTACGCCCGCACCTGCGGGTCGACCAGCGGTATCACGGAGATCGCCACCCCGACGACGGCACCCAGCAGCAGGATGGGATGTGGATCGACAGCCTTGCCGAGCACGCCGACCACCGCGAACGCCACCGGCATCAGCGCCGACGAGCCCGCCGCATCGAACGCGAACACCCTGCCCCGCATGGCGTCCGGGACATCCCGCTGGATCGCCGTCACCCACAGCACGGTGTACACGTCGAGACCGACTCCGGCCAGGAAGTGCACGCCGACGAACGCCGCCACCGGCAGGTCCGCGCTGAGCACGAGCAGGAGCAGGCCGAACGGCAGGAGCGCGAGCTGCGCCAGGGTGCCCGGGCGAGCCGGCCGGATCCGCGCAACGACCAGCGAGCCGACGACGTTACCCGCCGCGAACGCCGACAGGCAGGCCGCGTAGGCGACCGGCTGGTGCCCGTACCCGGCGAGCACGGCCGGGAGCAGCGTCATCCACGGCACCATGCACAGCGCCACCTGCACGAGTGCCAGCACGATCAGCAGCCAGATCCACCGCCTGCTGCGCACCGCGTCGAAGCCCTCGCGCAGCTTCGTGGCGAAGCTCGCCGTCCGCCGCCGCGCCGTCGCCGTCGTGCGCACGCTCAGGAAGCACGCGAAGCTCACGGCGAACGTGGCCGCGTCCACGGCGAGAATTCCCGCGACGTCGGTGACCTGCGACAGCAGGCCGCCCAGCGCGGGGCCGAGGAACGCGCCCGCTCGCTTGGCCACGCTGATCACGCTGTTCGCCGGCTGCAGGTCCGCCGCGGAGACCACCAGAGGCAGCGCGGCGGAGAACGTCGGCTGGAACACCGCGCCGACGGCGCTCATCACGAACAGCAAGACCATCGCGAGCAGGTGCTGATCGGTGACGAGCGTGAGCCCGATCCCGAGCACCAGGAGCAACCGGGCGGCATCGCAGAGCGCGAGGATGCGGGTCGGCGGCCGCTCGTCCGCGATCACTCCCCCGGCCAGCGACGCGACCAGGGAACCCGCGCTGCGGGCAGCCAGTAACCACCCGAACGTCGCGACGTCGCCGTCGGCCAGCGCGGTGAACGCGAGGGCGAAAGGCAGCAGCGGGTCGCCGATCGTGCTCAGCGTCTGCCCGAAGAACATTCGCCGGAATGCCGGGTTCCTGGTCAGCAGCAAGGCCATGGGATCAGATCCGCTCCGCTCCGACAGGGATGTGCAGCCGCTGCACCACCGGGTTCCGCTTGCCCGCCGGACTGAGCACGAACTCTCCCGACGCCTTCGCGCGCAAGCTCAGATCGCTGCCGTCGGTGAAGTACCGGCTGAGGTGGGCGTTGACCTCGGTCACGGCCGCTTCCGCGTCTTGGCCGCCGGACGCCGGGATCACCAGCACGGCGACGCCCGGCTCGGACTGCACGATCTGGAAGTCGTGCAATCCGAGCCCGATCAGCGCCTCGTAGAGCAGGTACGGGCTGTACACCCGGCCGTCCGACGCGACGAGGCGCGCCTGCGAGCGGCCGTGGAGCCCCGCGATGGTGCGTCCCGGTCGTCCGCAGTCGCACGGCGCGGAGCTCGGCATCGCCAGATCGCCCGTGACGTACCGCAAGATCGGCATCACGTCCGACTTGAGCGACGTGAGCACGATGCTCTCCGCGCTGTCCTCGCCCGGCGTGCCGTGCGGCAGCGTCTCGCACACCACCCAGTCGTCTTGGAAGTGGAGAGACCGGCGCGGGCACTCCCACGCGGAAAGCCCGGTCTCGCTGGTGCCGTACATCATCGTCACCGGCGCTCCGAACACCTCCTCGACGAGCGCGCGACCCGGCTCGGGCATCTCCTCGTAGGTGGCGACGATCGCCGTCGGCCGCACCGCGATGCCGCGGTCCTGGCAGTAGCGCGCCATCGCGATCACCCGGCTGGACGTGCCGTACACCAGATCCACGTCGAACTCGCCGACGATCGCGTCGTACTCGGCGTGCACGTCGGCGGTGTCGCGGTCGTAGCAGTGCTCGAGCCCGCGCAGGTTCCACCACACATACGGCCGCGGATACAGCTGCACCTGGATCAGCGGCGAGTCCGCCCCGAGCAGCGGCGCCGCGAGCGCCACCCCGGTCTCGGGCAGGCCGCAAGCGGCGTACGCCCGTTCGCGGATGATCACGTCGGCGAGCCCGTCGCCCTCCTCGGTCTTGATACTGGACACCGGTTCGCCGGTGCTGCCGCTGGTGCGCAGCATGTACATCGCCCCAGGGCGAAGCACACCGTCCTCGGGCGAGCGCGCCACGAGATCGGCGAACGAGGCCCGCAGCTCCTGCTTGGTCAGCACCGGGAAGGCGGCCAGTCCGGGCGGCGGGCCGGCGACGTCGCCGGGGCCGGGGCCGGAAAGGTTGGCGTAGTACGGCACCTGCTCGTGGGCGACGGTGAGCAGGTCGGCCAGACGGCGCTCGCCCGCGGCGTGGTCCATCGGCACACCGGCCTCGATGTGCTCGCGGCGGCGGCGGAACTCGCCGGTCGTGCTCTCCTCGTCCCGTTCCCGCAGCGCCTCGTCGAACGCCGCCGCCAGAGAAGCCGGAAGCCCCATCTCACTCCTCTTCTCGCGAATCCCTTTGCTCCGGGCGCGCGGTCACGCGCCGACGTTGCCGGCCGGCGCGTGACCGCTGTTCGGCCTGGCCTAGTTGGCCTGCGGCACGGTCGTCTTCACCGCGGCCTTCTTGATTTTGCGACCAGCGAAGTGCATGGCTTCCCTCCTTTCGGTTCTCTGGAGCCGTGCCCGTTGCGGGCGCGGTCAGATCCGCATCGTGTCGACCGGTTCCCCCGCGAGGAGCGCACCCGCGATCGGGTAGAACTCCGGTCCGACGCTGGCGTGCTGGGCGAGCGTGGCGACGTCGCGCATCCGCCGCTGCAGCGCCGAACCGTCGTACAGGGCACCGCTGCCGGCGAGGCGGAACGACGTCTCGGTCGCCTCGGTCGCGACCTGCACCGCATAAGTGCTCGCCGCGCGCATCCTCGCCCGGTCCAGCAACGAGAAGTCACCGCCGGCCGCGGCGGTGTGCCAAGCCTGCCGGGCCTCCGCGTGGATCAGCGCCCGTGCGGCGCGGAGCTGGGTGTCCGCCTCGGCGATGCGTGTCTGGAACAGCGGCGATTCGGCGACCCGGCGCGCCCCGTAGGCGGGGCGCTTGCCACCCGCGGCCACTTCCGCCGCGTCCTCCAGCGCGGCGCGACCCGCACCGACCGCGACCGCCGCGATGAACAGCGCCAGCGGCGCCACCGGCGGCACGCGGAACACAGTGTCCGGCAACGTGCTCCACCCGCCGAAGAGCCGGCACGTCCGCTCGGCCGGGCAGAACACGTCACGCACCCGGATGTCGTGGCTGCCGGACCCGCGAAGCCCGAGCGCGCGCCACGTATCGACGATCTCCACCTCGGCTGCCGGGAGCAGGGCGAGCCGCATCACCGGCATCCCGTTGGACATCAGCTCGGGCTCGTCGCCGTTTCCGACCGCCGCATGCACGAACACCCACCCGCTGTGCCCGCACCCGCTGGCTAACGGCCACTGTCCCGACAGGACGTAACCGCCGTCGACCGGCCGCGCCGTGCCTTTCGGCGCGTGCGAACCGGCCGACACGACGTCCGGGCCATTCGCGTACACCGCGTCGACGGTGGCTTGCGGGAACAACCCGAACACCAGGAGGTTGCTGCACGCGATCATGGCCGACCACCCGGTGGACGCGTCCGCGGTGGACAGTTCCTCGATCACGTCCAGGCAGGCCGCGATGTCGAGCTCCTCACCGCCGTAGCGCCGGGGCACGAGCATCCGGAAGCACCCGGCCCCGGTCAGCTCGGCGACGAGGTCCGGCGGCAGTGCGCGGGCGTCCTCGATCTCCTGCGCGCGGCTCGCGATCCCGGGCGCCAGCTTGCGGACCCGGTCCAGCACGGTCGACGACACCGGTCCCCGCCCCATCACGTGGACCCGGTCGGCACAGCGCGCCACACTTCGGCCAGCCGGCGTAGGCCGTCGGCGAGCAGGTCGCGGTCCCTGGCCAGCGCCAGCCGGAGCTGCCCGGCGCCCTCGCCCGGCCGAGCCCAGTGGAACTGGTCGCACGGCAGCACGTGCACGGCGCGGTCCACCAGTCCGGCCCGCACGCGCTCGGCCTCGGCTGCCGAACCGACGCCGATCCGGCAGACGCTCACCCGCGCGTCCGGGTCGACCAGATCGATGCCGTCGAGGGAGTGCAGCGCGGTGGTCACCAGCCGTCGGTTCTCCGCGACCAGGCCGCGCAACCGCTCGAACCCGCCGTCGACGGCGTCGAGCGCGAGCAGCTCGACCAGCCGCAGCACGAAGGGTGACACCGTGAGCAGCACCTCGCTGAGCACGTGGTCCACGGCGTGACGCAGGTCAGCGCTGACCGCAAGGAAGCCGAGCTTGAGTTCCGAGACCGGCCACAGCTTCCCGGTGTCCTCGATGACCACGTAGGAGACCCCGGCCGCCTCCAGCACCTCGTAGTTGTCGAACTGGGCGCGCGTGTCGAACCCGCGGAACGACACGTCCAGGCAGAGGAGCAGCCCGTGGTGCGCACACGCCGCAGCCAGCCGTGCGAGGGCGTCGCGGTCGAGGAACCAGCCGGTCGGATTGTTCGGCGTGGTCACGAACACGCACGTCGCGCCGGCGGCGACGGCACCCGAGAGGTCCGCGGTCGCGCAGTCCGCCTCGGACAGCGGCCGCACCCGGACCTTGCGCACGAGGATGTCGTGGAGGTTGTCGAATGTCGGGTGCACCAGCGCCACCTCGTGGCCCAGGTCGGCGAGCACGTTCCCGACGACCATCGTCGCCACCGAAGACGAGTACACGCTGAACACCCGCTCGTCGGCCACCGGCGCGGTCCGCTGGCCGAGCGCGTGCAGGAACTCGGTCTGCGCGGAGCGCTCGAGCTCCCGAAACGACTCCACCTGCGCGGTCTCGAAGAGCTCGGGGAACCGGTAGACCACCTTCAGCTGCGAGTCGGTCAGCTCCTGGCGCGGGTGACCGTCCGCGAGGTTGATCGGCGTGTCCAGCGCCCGCTGTTCCAGCTCGGTCAGGTTCAGCATCCGAAGCCTCCGTTCCGCCCGGTGGCACCGCGCACCCCCGGCTCCTGATCCGGTCCGAGCCAGCGCGAGGCCGGGCTGACGATCCGTTCGCCCCGCTCGACGTACTCGATGACGTGTGCGGCCCACCCCACCAGCCGGGCCGCGGCGAAAACGCAGACGAACTCGTCGTCCGGGATGCCCACGGCCGACAGAACGCCGCCCGCGAAGTAGTCCACGTTGGTCAGGTTCGGCCGGTCCGGGTGGCGCGCGGCGAGCTCGCGCTCGGCCACGGCCTCGACCGCCGCCGCGACCGCGTGGTAGCGCGGGTTCGCCTCACGGCAAACCTCCGCGAGGATCCGCGCGCGCGGATCGTATCGGCGGTACTCGCGGTGCCCGAAGCCCATCAAGCGGCCACCGCGGGCCAGCAGATCCAGCACGAAGGCTTCCGCGTTCGCCGGGTCGCCGACCCGGTCGAGCATCCTGGTCGCTTCGGTGGTGGCGCCTCCGTGAGCCGGTCCCTTCAGCGCGCCGATCGCCGCGACGATCGCCGAGGTGAGGTCACTGCCGGTGGACCCGACAACCTGTGCGGTGAACGTGGATGGGCTCAGCGCGTGGTCGGCGGTGACCGTGAAGTACGCCTCGAGCCAGCGCACCTGCCGCGGGTCCGGCGCCTCGCCGTGCAGCAGGTGGAGGAAATTCGCCACGTGCCCGAGATCGGCGCGCGGCTCGAGCTCCGGCAGGCCGCGCCTACGCCGGTGGAAGGCGGCGACCGCGGTCGGCGCAACGGCGGTGAGCGCAAGCGCCTCCGGCACGTCGGGCGCCCGGACGCCACGGGCCGCGCCATGTGCGGACAGGATCGTCCGCAGCGCCGCGGCGGGCTCGGCGGCGCAGGGCAACCCCTCCAGTGCCGCCCGCGCCGCCGCGTTCAGCGGACGCCCACCCGCGAGCCGCGCGGCGAACGCCGTTGCGGCCTGAGGCTCGGGAAAACCGCCGTGCAGCAACAGGTGCACGATGTCCTCATAGGACCGGTCCACCACCGACTCGATCGAGTTGCCGCCGCGGTAGAGCAGTCTGCCGTTGGGGCCGTCGACGTGGCTGATCGCCGTTTCCGCGACGATCACGCCCTCCAACCCGGACCGGAACCCGGGATCCTCGGCGACCTTTCCCGCGGTGCTCATGGAGTCTCCGTCAGCAGTCGACCGCCGGTGATCGTCTCGGCGAACGAGAACCGATACCCGGCGATGATCTCGACCGGGCGCAGCATCGACAGCTCGTCGGTGGGCGAGTCGAACAGCTCGAGCTCGGCCGTGCCGGTCCACACCGACCCGATCCGCTGATCGGTGCTGCCGCCGGTGACCAGCTCGCTCACCGCGGTGCCGCCCGGGTCCCATGACGGGAACCGGCGCGTGTGGACCAGCGGGGCCAGCATCAGTTCGGGCGCGGCGGCCGGCTCGACCAGGGTCACCGACGCCTCGAGCAGCCGCCGGTCCCCTGCCGCCAGAGTGCCGGCGAACCGGGCACCTTCGCCCGCCGCCGGGGTCGCCCGCCCCAGCTCGAAGGACCTGGTGAGCGCGATGCTGCCCATCTTCTTGGGATAGCCTTGGATCAAACCTCGCACGAGCGAGAAGTCCTTGTCTACCCAGCAAAACGGACACCGCGCGACCGGCTGCGCCTGCCACTGGCACGCCAGCGCGACGTAGCACTCGCGGTACTGGGACCGCACGGGGTCCAGCAGCTCGGCGCCGCCGTCCGTGCACGACTGCCAGTCCCCGAAGATCGCCGCGGCGTGACCGGGCCGTGTGGACGCGGTCACGCCCGCGGGCAGGAACGCGGCAACGGCCGCCGGATCGGCGAGGTACTCGACCATCAGCACGTCGCCGGAGAAGTGCCACGGCGGTGGCGGCACCAGCGCCGACCTGCCGGTCGGCGACAGCGGCAGGGTGTAGCCGGTGAGGGCATCGGGGGCGCTCATACGATCAACCGCGATCCCGCGCTGACCCTGGCGTGTCGGGACCTGCGCAGGTCCCGGGCCACGTTGATCCGGCGCAGCCAGCGGTCGGTGCCGTCGTAGCGGGCGCCGAACGCCTCACGGCCGTGCACGACCTTGTAGTTGTCGATGACGCAGAGGTCACCGGGCGCGAGCCGGTAGCAGGTGAGCCCGTCCTCCACCGCGGCCATCAACTCCTCGAGTGCTTGCGCCGCGACGGGATCGCCCGCGGCTGCGTGGGTGTAGTGCTGGTCGAGTCGCAGGTACGGCGATCCAGGATCGCCGAAGAGCAACGGCACCGGCTCCGGGGTGTCCGTCATCCGGGCGAGCAGGTCCGCCACCCGGGTCCGGACCGGCGCGGGGATGTCGACGACCGGCGAGGCGGGCGCACTCGACAGGTGTGACCCGTCGGGCAGGATGTGGAACCGCGGCTCGTGGAGCACCGGGTCACCCAGCACTTCGGCGGGCAGGTTGTGCACGCACGCAAAGGTCGTCGCGACCGCGTCGGGATTGCGTAGGCACAGCAGCGCCAGGTAGTCCGACCGCAGTGGGTGGAACGCCTCCTCGGTGTGCCACGTGAGGGTGGAACTGCTGCCCGACGCCAGCTGCTCGTCCGCGTCCTCGCGGCTCGGCGCGATGGTGTGCACCATGCGGCCGCGCTGCTTCGTCGACCACGCCACCGGTGACCCGAGCAGGCTCCCGCACAGAAACAGGTAGAAGTCCAGCTCCCGCGTCGACACCGGCGGCCAGTGCTCCAGCCAGTGCGCGGGCGTCCGGCCCAGCCGATCGTCGTCCACCAAGAACCCGCGGACAAGGCAGATGCAGGCCGGCTCGTGCAGCCGGAAGTCGTTGAGCCCGGTCCGAAGGGCCCGGGGGAGCTCCTGCGCGTAGGCGTCGGCTTCGTCCTGGAACGCGGCGTCCTCGGCAAAGTCGAACCGAGCCACCACCTCGGCCAGCACCTGCTTCACCGCGGTGAGATCGGTGGCGGAGAGCTCGATGGTGTGCACGTGCGGTGCGCCGTTCACGCGTCACCTCCGGCGAGCTCGTGCAGACGCCACCCCAGCAGCCCGGACAACCGCTCGGCCGTCGCGTGCTCACCGTCGCCGACGACGACGATCGAGCCCGGCACCCGCTGCCGGCGGAGCGTGCCCGCGGTGGCGATCGCCCGCGCCCGCTCGGCTGGCGGCTCACCGCGGCGTCCGCCCCGGCCGTCGGTGACGACGAGGACGTACGGCGTCGCACACCCCTGGTATTGCCAGCGCCTGCCGCTCATCGCGACCGCCTGCGCGATCCCGTCGACCAGCGGCGTACGGCCCCGTGGCCGCAGCCCGAGGACGTGGTCGATCGCCTGCGTGGCGCACCGGGCGAACGGCTGGGCGACCGTGGCCCTGCTGCCCCCGGCGACGATCAGCGCGGTCCGGTCCCCTCGTTTGCCGCGGCCGAGCAGATCTGCCACGAACGTCCGCGCACGGCCGAAGGTGCCGTCCATCGCCATGGACCAGGACGCGTCGAGCACTACGATCAGCCCCACGTTCGGCCGTCCGGTGCGCCTGGTCCTCACGACGTCGCACATCCGGGGTCGCACCGGGCCCGCGGCGGGCTGTGCGCGCAGCGCAGCCCGCACCATGGTCGGCACCACCGCCAGCTGCCCGGTGGAGGCCGGCCACACCCCGGCCGGCAGTCCGCCCTCGGGTCCATGGGCCCCGACGACGAGCGTCGCGGTCGCGGCCGAGTCGGGCGCGTGGAGCCGTTCGGCCCGCAGCGGCCCGTGCTCGCCTGCGGTCAACGGCGCCGTGACCCAGGGCGTCCGGGTCCCGCCCGGCTGGACAGGACCGGACTCGGGCGCCACGTCCCCCGGCCTCGGCCGCCCGTTCGGCGCACCGGATCCGCCGGCGTTGCCGGGTTCGGCGGCGGCCGGTTCGGCACCACCCGGCTCGGCCTCCCCGTCGAGGCTCTCGGCCACCGGCTCGTCGGCGGCTCCGACGAGCGACTGCCACGGCTCGCCCCACTGGCCGAGCAGCGCGGAGAGCGAGTCGGCGGAGCCGTCCGGCACAAGGGCCGACACGGCGTCGAGCAAGGCCGCCCGATCGCCGACCCGGTGGTTGAGCACCAGCATCGCCGCCAGCGCGAGATCCCGCTCCGACACACTGTCCTGCCCGCCGAGCGCGGCCGCCGCGGCCGCCGCCCGCACCAGGACGAGGTCCGCACGGTGGCTCGCCACGGACAACCCGGCGACCAGATTGCCCACGCGCGCCAGCAACTCCGGCTGATACCGGACACCGTCGAGCCGCGTCCTCGCCCGCACCAGCCGACCGGCCAGCTCGCGATCGGCCGCGTGGTACCGCGCCCGAGCCGAAGCCGAACGCGTCAACTCCAGGCGGCGGTGCAGCACCAGTGTGCGCAGCGCCGGGTCCAGGACGACATCGGCGTCCACGCTCATGCCGAAGCGGTCCAGGATCTGGGGCCGCAGCCCGCCCTCCTCGGGGTTCATGGTGCCGATGAGACTGAACCGCGCGGGGTGCGCCGCCGACACGCCGTCCCGCTCGATCCGGTGCACGCCGGAACTGGCCGCGTCGAGCATCGCGTCGAGCAGGTGGTCGGCGACCAGGTTCACCTCGTCGAGGTAGAGGAAGCCGCGGTTGGCCGTGGCCAGCAGTCCCGGCGAGAGCCGCCGGCTGCCGTCGCGCAGGGCGGTCGCGAGATCGAGTGTGCCGAGCAGTCGGTCCTCGGTGGCCCCTACCGGCAGAGTCACCAGCGGCACCGGGCGCCGCGCACTGCTCAACGCCTCGCCCGCGGCGAGCCGGTCCCGGCACGAACCGCACAGCCCGGGCTGGTCGGCGGGGTCGCAGTGGACCGGGCACCCGTCCACGACGTCCAGGAGCGGGAGCAGGGCACGCATCGCGCGCACGGCCGTGGACTTCCCGGTGCCGGGCTCGCCCCGGACGAGAATCCCGCCGATGGCCGGGTCGACGACGGTGAGCAGCAGTGCCGCCCGCAAGCCTGCCTGACCGACCATGCTGCTGAAGGGTGGTGACCCTCGGTCGTCATCCCCGTGCGACAGATCCGGATCAGCCATCCTGGCCACCACCCGCCGACGCACCGCGGTGCGCGGTCGGCATGCGGTCGGCGTCCGGCAACGGCGTGGCACGGGACACGGACTCCAGATCGAAGTCGCGGCCGGGCGCGGCGAACGCCACCGCCTGCTCCAGGAGGTCCTCCTCGTCGAGCTCCACCAGGTCGAGGACGGTGTCGAGGCTTGCGGGACGCCTTCCGTCACTGGAGCGGCCCAGCTCGACGGCCTGCTCCTGGGTCATCCGGCCCAGCCGGGTCTCGAGTGCGCCGATCCGCGCGCCACGCCCGTAGCCCTCCTTCACGAACCTCAGGTAGTCGTGGGTGCCGACGAGGAAGCAGTCGAACTTCTCGTACTCGTGACCCGCCGGGACGCCTTCTTGCGGCGCGCCGCGCCACCCCAGCTCGCGAGTGATCACGTCCACCTGACGCCGTTCGTCCCAGCGGATGTGGTTGCTGAGGAACAGGGTTCGAACACCGGCTGCGTCGATTTCCTCGCGGCTCGGGAACGCGAACGGCGCCAGCGCCCTGGGGTCGACGTCCGGGACGGCGGCCGCCATTTCCGCGAAGCTGGTTCCGGTGACCAGCTCGTACCACTCGTCGTCCATCCGGTCGGACTCCGGGGCGTCCGCGTACGTACGACCCGGATAGCTGTAGTACTCACTGAGGCTGTGCGCATAGAACACCAGCGGAACGCCGAGCTGGATCGCGGTGCGCACCGGGTAGGCGGCGATGCCCGCGGTGCAGTGCCAGCACACGGTGCCGGCGAGCCCGAGTCCGGCGCGCATCAGCCGCTGCACCAACGGGAACGGCGGCCGCAGCACGACTTGGTCGACACCCAGCCCATCGATCACCCGGCGGCAGTTTTCCCATGCCTGGTCGCGAAGAAACCGGTTGTCGATGGTCGCCGCGAGACACCGCAGGCCCAGTACCTCGGTCAGGTAGTACAGAACGTACGACCCGTCCTTGCCACCGCCGAACGAGACCACGGCGTCGTACGGCCCCTGCCCGCGCACTTCCTGCGCCAGGACCGCGAGCTCGCGCTCACGCTGCGTCCAGTCGATCTTGTGGTGCTTCAGCTCGTGGTGACGGCACACGGAGCAGACACCCTCGTCGTCGAACGTGACGCTGCGCCGGCCCTCCGGCAGCCCGCACCGGCCGCACAGTCGCGTCGCCGTCACGACGGTCGCTCGCCGGTGGTCACTCGGCCGGCGAGTTCGTCGGCGACGGCCTGCTCCACCACGGTGCCCTTGAAGAAGTCCGGGTTCGCTCCGGCGTGCAGCTCGACGGTGTTCGAGAACACCAGCTCACGGAACTGGGTCTGGTCCACCAGCCCGTGCTCGACCAGCTCGTGCGCCTCGTGCAGCACCTCGGTCATGTCGGTGACGTCGAAGTGTGAGATGTCGGAGCTGAACAGCGGCTTCAGCTTGGGTCCGAGCCGGGTGTCGAAGGCGAGCGAGATCAGCGGATCGTCCGACTCGCAGCCGAAGTAGAAGTTGCGCGCGAACTCGTTCGCCACCTCGTCTGCGGACCCGACGCCCACGGCCGCGAAGTCGTCGAGGTCGGTCTCCCGGTCGGTCAACTCCTCGATGCCGGTGCCGGGGAACAGGATGTCCACGTTGGCGATCAGCTCATCCGCGCGCCCCTCGGCCCAGTCGCCGCCGTACTTCTCGATCAGCGAGCGCAGCACGGCCTGGTCGAGGTTGCGCGGACGCAGGTTCGCCAGCAGCGCCTGCGGGTTCCGCTTCTCCCAGTGCCCGACCAGGTCGGCGCACAGGCTCCGGCCCCAGGCGACGCCGCCTTCGAGGAACGCGAACTTCAGCGTGGGGAACCGGCGGGTGACACCACCGAGGTAGAGCGACCGTGCGAACGAGTGCGCCGCCTGGGCGAAGTGCCCCATGTGGTTGAAGACGTCGTTCGTCACCGACGCGCGGTCGGGCCAGCCCCGGCTGCCGCTGTGCGTCATCGGGGACACCTTCAGCTCGGCGAGTTTCGCCCACAGCGGGTCGTAGTCGTGCGCGCTGTCCAGCGCGAGGCTGTCCACGTAGAACGGGACGCTCGCCGGTTCGGCGCCGTCCTTGTCGAAGGCGGGGACCGGCCGGATCAAGCTGCCGTTGATGATGACGACCTTGAAGCCGAGCTCGTTGACGGCGAACTCCGCCTCCTCGATCGCCTCCTCGGGGGTGTTCGTCGCGATCGTCGCGGCGGGCATCATGCGGTCGGCAAAGGGCGCGAAGATCTCCGCGTGCATGATGTTCGCCGCGCGGACGGCCGCCCGGCGCAATGCCGGATCCTTGATGTAGTCCGGGGTGTTTCCCCGGGTTGCGAGAATCAGCGCGAAGTCGATACCGAACTCCGGGAGCCGCTCGTACATCAAGGCGGGCAACATCGCAGTCGCCCGGTCCAGGGTTCCCGCGGGGAAACCCCACCAGGCCGGGCGCCAGTAATGCCGGTCCCGCCGCTCCTGCGGCGACATCCGGTACCACGCGTCGCCCCTGCCGGATTGCATGCTCAGAAAGGTGTCCGCCTTGCTGCTGCCGGCGAGCTTGCGCACGTAGTCGGCCCACAACGGAATCGGCTCGGTCCAGTGCCCGTCACAGTCGATGACCGGATGGGAAAGCCCGGACCTGATTTTCGCCGAAGCACTTTCGGACGCCATCAACACTCCCGTCTTGACGTGCATTTCTTCGTCGTGTACGGCGGACCCACGGAATGGTTCACATGCTCTCGACGTTAGCAGCGGTCCGGATCTTCTTCCATCTATTCGGCGTCGACTGAAGTATCGGTGGCGGTAAATACTTCCCGACCGGACACGAACACCCGAAGCACCCGCTGGTAAATGTCGAGTGGATTACCCGACCACACCACGACGTCGCCGTCGAGCCCGGGGCGCAACGCGCCGACGCGGTCCGCGAGCCCCATGATCGCCGCAGGCACGACGGTGATGGCCCGCAGCGCGTCGTCCGGTGCCAGCCCCGCCCGCACCGCCAGGATCGCCTGCAGCGCCAAAAGATCGATGGGCACGAACGGGTGGTCGGTCGTCAACGCCACGGGCACGCCCGCCCGGACGAGAACCGCGGCGGTGACCGGGTCCCGCTGCCGGAGTTCGACCTTGGACCGGCTGTGGATCAGCGGCCCGATCACGCACGGGACGTCCCGCTCGGCGAGCAGGCCGGCGACGAACCTCGCCTCGGTCGCGTGCACGAGGACCAGCCGGTAGCCGAACTCATCGGCCAGCCGGATCGCGGTGGCGATGTCGTCGGCCCGGTGCGCGTGCTGGAAAAGCGGGTACTCGCGGGCAAGCACACCCGCCAATGCCTCGTGCCCGTGGTGCGTTTTCGGCGCGGAACCGTCCGCGGCCGACGCGACGTGGTCCCGGGCCGCCACGAACGCGTCGCGCAGCACCGCGACCGTGCCCATCCGGGTGCTCGGCAACGCCTGCCGGTCCCCGTAGGCGCGTTTGGGATTCTCGCCCAGCGCACTTTTCACACCCGCCGGCGCGCGGACCGTCAGCTCGTCGACGGTCCGGCCCCACGTCTTGATCGCGACGGCCTGGCCGCCGATCGGGTTGCTGCTACCGGGTTTCACCAAGCAGCACGTCACACCGCCCGCGAGCGCGTCGGCGAACGCGGGATCCGCGGGATTGATCCCGTCGAGCGCGCGCAGCCGCGCGCCGTTGGGATCGGTCACCTCGTTCCCGTCGGCGCCCGCCCATCCCTCGCCGTCCTCGATCAGCCCGAGGTGGCTGTGCGCATCGACCAGGCCGGGCAGCACCCACCGGCCGCGCACGTCCACCACCGGCACGTGCGCCGGCACCCGGACGTCAGCCCCCACCGCGGTGATCCGGCCGTCCTCGACGAGCACGGTGCCGCCGGAGACGGGGTCACCCGCGACCGGCACGACGTGGCCTCCCACCAGGGCGACGTCTCGACTTCCTGCCGTTTCATCGGTCCGCACGGGTCCGGTACACCCCCTCGGCGGAGTGCAGCGCGTGCAACGCGTCCAGCGACTCGCGCACCACCGCCTCGTCGTCGTGCACGAAGTAAGCGCCGCCGAGTTCCATCATCGCCAGGTTCGACGGCGTGATCCGCCGGCCGCGGCCGGGCACGCTCACGAGGCTGTGGAAACCGGGCAACCGGCGGACGGCGGACAGCCCGGGACTGCTCGCGAGCATCCCGGCGGTACGGGACCGCAGGTACGCCATACCCAGTGCGCGGCCGGTCGAGTACGGCGCTGCCAGCCGCCCGGCGAACCGGTCCGGCTCCAGGTGGCGTTCGGCGAGCAGGTGGACCTGGCTGCGACCGGTCGCGGCGAAGTACGGGTCGGTGTGCACGCACCCGAGGTGCCTGCAGTTCACCTCGACGAGGACGGGTCCGGCCGCCGACCACCGGACCTCGGTGTGCGCACAACCCTCCACGACGCCCAGCGCGTCCAAACACGACAGTGCGTACGCCACCACCCGGCGCAGCCGGCCGGTGAGTTCCTTGGCCAGCAGGAGATCCCGGCTGGTGGGCGCGCCGGCTGCCCAGTCGTAGCGCTGGTAGTACACATCGGACACCAGGTGCCGCCCGGCCATGCTGACGGTATTGACCCCGAACTGCGGTCCCGGTTCGTACCGCTGGAGAAGCACTGTGTCGTTCACGACGCCGATCCCGTTCGGCTTGCCGATCAGCTGCTCGAAGGCTTGCACCGCTTCGGTCCGGCCTTCGCAGCGCAGGCAGCCGCGGCTCGCGCCCGTATTGGTCCACTTCAGCACCACGGCTCCGGCGCCCAGCTCGTCCAGAGCGTTCTCCAGCTGCTCCCGGCTGGTCACCGCGTAGCTCGACGGCACCGGGATGCCGGCTGCCGCGACGGTCTTGACCATCACCGCTTTGTCCACCCGCGCGTCCAAGAGCGTCAGATCGTTGTGCGGCAGGCCGAGTGCCGCCCCGAGCCGGTCGGCGAGCCGCACCCCCCAGTTGCTGCCGGGCAGCACGGCGACCGGCCGTCGCGCCCGCAGGCGCGCCACGGTCTTACGGAAGGACTCGTGGACCTCGGTCAGCGGGGACACGGTGTCGGCGGCCTGCGCCCGCGCCAGCTCGGGCTCGTAGAGGTGCAGGGTGTCCACTCCCGCCTCCTGGCAGGCCTCGGACAGGTGGTACCCGCTCGACAGCGGGTTGACCAGCACGATCATGTCGTTCCTCCGTGTGCGTCGAAGAACTCGTGGTCGGCGAGGCCGTACGGCTCGAGGTCCGCCCACCCGGCCGCGTCGGCGCGGAAGCGGGCGTAGAACGGGCGGCCTACCAACCGGGGATCGCGCGCCTGCAGGAAGCGCAGCGCGAACGCTCGCCCGCCGGGCAGGTCTGCGACGCCATCCACGACGACCTTGCCCGGGGACACCGACATGACGGGCCCTCGTGCCGTGCGGGCGAGCCCGCTGACCCTCGTGAGCGCGTCCCGGTAGATCTCGTGCACCCGCACGAGCGGCACGCCGAAGTAGTGGTTGGCGCCGGTGTCACGCTCCACGAACAGGTAGTACGGCAGCACATCCCGGCGCACCTGCTCGCGCCACAGGTCGGCCCACACCAGCGGGTCGTCGTTGACGCGCCGGATCACCGGCGCCTGCGACCGCAGGACGGCTCCGGTCCCGCGAAGTCTGGCCAGCGCTTTGCGGGCGCCGTCGGTCCGCAGCTCCCGCGGATGCGACACGTGCAGCATCAAGGCCAGGTGCCGGCCCGCGTGCACGACGTCCTCGAAGAGCCGCAAGAGCGAGTCGGCGTCCGGCCCGGCGGTGATCCGATCCGGCTGGAACGAAACGGCCTTGGTGCCGATACGGATGGACTCGACGTGTTCGTACCGCGGATCGAGCAGCGGCCGGACGTATCGCTCCAGCAACGGCGTTTGCATCACGAGCGGGTCCCCGCCGGTCAGTACGACGTCCGAGACAGCCGGATGGTGATCCAGGTAGGACGTCATCGTCTCCGGACCGTCGACCGCCATCCGGAGGTCCGGCTCGCCGATGAACTGGGCCCAGCGGAAGCAGTAGCCGCAGTAGCTGTGGCACGTCTGCCCCTGCCTGGGGAATACCAGCAGTGTCCGCTCGTACTTGTGCTGAAGGCCCCGCACCGGCGTGTTCAACTCGAGCTGCCCGGCCGGATGCGGGTTCATGCCCGCCCGGATTTCCGCCACCGCCGCTCGCAGCCCGGCGGGATCCGCCGCCGCCTTGTCGAGCCGGTCGAAATCCGCCGGGGCCAGCATGTCCCGGTGCGGGAACAGCAGCCGGTACAGGGGGTCGTCCGGCGCCCGGGACCAGTCGACGAGCTCGTCGACCGCGTGAGTGTTGACCTTGAACGGCAGCACGGACGCAACCAGCGCCGCGTCCCGGGCCAGCACCTCGTCGCCGGTGCGCCGCTCGATCAGGTCTCGCAGGCTCGAGCCCGTGTACACCCGGGACCTCGTGCCCCCCAGCGTCGTCATCCGGCGACCACCGCCTCCGCCGCGACGAAGCGGTGCCAGCTGTTCGTCGCCCGGAACTCCACGAGCTCGCCGGTTCGTTCGGGCAGGCTGCCCTCGGCGAGCAGGGTGAGCGCACCGACCGCGTCCCGGCGCTTGACGCCTTGCCCGTGCTCCCGGACGAAGTCGAGCAGCGTGGACCGCTCGGCATCGCGCAGCCGGGCCGAGGCCAGCACGCCCGGCCAGTGGCGGTCCGGGTAGTACATCCGCTTCGCGGCGGTCACGACACCCTCGACTGCTTCCGGGCCGACGGCCGAACATTCGGCCGCGGCGTGCAGCGTTGCCCGGATGTCCACCATGGCAACGGAGAGCGCACGGTAGCCGTACTCGGCGGCGGCGTGTGCCACCGCGACCTCGTCGTCGTCCTCCAGCACCTCGTCCCGGTAGTCCTCGAACACCGAGCCGAGACCAGCCATGCCGTACTGGTGAAGCTCCGCCGCGCGCAGCGCGCCCATGCTGGCGCAGCCGAGAACCCGCCAGCCCACTGACATCGCATGGAGGATCTCTTTGTGCCGCACCGAAGGTACTTGCTCGAAGTAGCCGTCGACGATCAGCATCGTGCCTGGACTGTCCTGGTGTTGCGTGCAGCGGTACACATCGCCCATCGCGGCGGGCGGGTGGTACTGAGCCGCGAGGATGCGTTGTGCCGCCGCGACGGACAACGTCGGGCCGAGGAAGACGTGGGTGTTCACCAGACCGCTGTCCCTTCTGCAACCCGGTTCGGCAGGGGTTGTGATCCCTCGATCCCGGTGGGTGCGCGGCCCTGGGTGCGAGCCGTTCGACTTTCGGCCGACGGACTCATCACCGGATGAGCACCTGGTCGACACCGCCGGAACAGCGTGGCTCGCCGCGAGCCGGGCAACTACCGAAGACGGCATCACCGGCCCGCTTGCACGGCCGCGCCGACACGACGAACCCGCTGAGCTCCCGCTCGCGATCACGAGCGGTCCGGAAGGGACTGGTGCGGGTCAGGGGTCGACTCGAAGAGCTCATCGGCTCTCGGCCAGCGCGCGCAGACCCGGCTCGGCATCACCGAAGCGCGCCTCGAGACCCGGCACGACCACCTTGACCACGGGCACGCCGAGCTCCTCGTACGTCAGGTCGACGGCCACGACGTCGGCGAAACCCGCAGCCGTCATCCGGGCGCGGACGGTGTCGAGGTCGGCGGCCAGCGAGGCGGTTTCGGGTGGTTTGTGATCCGCGAAGTCCCGGGTGCACGGCACAGCGGCCAGCTCGGCGCTCACCCGAGCCAGCCGGTCCGGGTCGACAGCCTGCCGCAGCCCCTCGCGGCTCAGGTCGTCGCGGCTACCGGAGATGTAGGTGAGCCGGTTCTGCGCCGCTTCGGTCAAGGCCCGCGACAGCGCGACCCCAGGCCGCAGGTGGCAGCCGAACCCGTCGTGCAGGCCCACCGCACGCAGATCTCCGGAGGCCGGGGTGAGCAGGCAGCCGAACGCAGGAACCCCGATGTCGGAGGTGACGTCCCAGAGCAGGACGCCGACACCGGCGGCCCGGAGCACCGCGATCAGCTCTCGGCAGTGGGGGTCGGTAACCGTGTCCGGATCCACCCGCGCGTAGTCGGCGCGGCGTCGCCACAGCGCCTCGGCGTCGCGCTCGACGACCTCACAGAGCGCGTGGACGAGCGCTTCCGTCCTGGTGTTTCCGGACGCCAGACCGTTGCTGCTGCGCAGCAACCCGCTGGCGGCGCTGTCCCCCGCGCTGGTGAAGTCCAGTGAGACGACGTCGGACGGCACCCAGACCGGTTCACCCGTCTGCAGGTCCGCGCCCGCCACCCAGTCCATCCGCGCTGCCGGGTCGACCTCGCGGCCGGCCGCCGCCGGCAGCAAGTCGGCCGCCACGACCCGGTGCCCGCGCGCCGAGAGGAACTTGGCAGTGCCGCGCCGGGATGGGAGGCGGACCCGCTCCGCGTGCCAGATCTCGACGCTCTCCATGAGAGCGGAGACCTTGGCGGCGGCGTCCGTCCCGCCTTTCCCGAGGCTGATCACGAGCGACCGGGCGTGCGGGCGGATCGCGGCGAACACCGGGATACCGACGTCATCCAGCCCGGTCAGCCGGGCGAGCCGGGTGATGCCGCAGGTCGGGCGCAGCGGCATCACCCGGGCCAGTGTCTCTTCCGGCGTCCCGCATCGGCGCATCCCGGCCGTGTGGTCCAGCTCGCGCGCGAACCCGGTCGTGGACACGGACGCCCCCACGGCACCGAGGACGCTATTCCTGGAACGCCAGTCCGTCTCCGACGCTCTTCACCTCGCCCTTGAAAGCCAGCCCGTCGCCGACACTCTTGACTTCCTGGCGGAACGCGAGACCGTCGCCCACGCTCTTCACATCGCTTTTCACCACGGGTCGGTCGTCGTGGCTTTCGGCACGTTGCAGCATTCCAAACTCCTTCATCGCACCTGTTGTATTCGAGAATTATTAGCAGTCCCACAGAACGGCGAGCAATGTTTTCGGTCGTACCCGAAAGCATTGCGATCCAATCGGCGAGGAGCCTACTTTGACTGGCGATGCTCAAGGCAGGGGAAACGTCAATGACTAAGGACAACCTGGGTCGGGCCGGTGCGCTCATCGATCGACAGGACACCGCACCGACCCTTGACGACCAGGTCAACCGGCTCATCGATGGCGCGGGCCTGAACCGGGAGAACAATGAATTCTTCCACCGGGCTCGGCACTGTCCGACGGTCACGCCGGAAGCCGCGTACACGATTGCCGCGACATGGGGGCGAATGACGCGGTCGTTCATGTTCACGACGATCGCGAGTCTCGGACTGAACGCACGTCGGTTTGCCATGACCGAGGAACCGAATCACCTGGAGCTCGCGGTATTCCAGACCGCCTACCGGGTGATCGGCGACGACGTGGCCAACTTCGCCGGCGAGTTCGCGGCGGTCGGCCCCCAGGGCGCCGCGGGCATTCACTACGTCTGGTGGCACGACACCGTCACCGCGCGCCTGGCCCCGCACGCCGGGGAAGCGCGCACGCCCGGCGTGCCGGCCGGAGCGCGGGTGCTGCTCGCCAGCATGGCGCGGCTCGCGGACGAGCCCCTGGGAGCGGCCGTGCAATTGCGGGTCGTCGAGCACATCGCGCTCGACATCGCGGTCGCCTTCCGGCGAGTGTGCACCAACGTCGTCGTCGACGGTGCGCCGCTCTTCGCGCGGCACGGTGACCTGGACTGGATCGACTCTCACATCCGCGCGGAGACCGGCCACGCCGCGTCGGTCTCCGACGACGAGACGGGGATGACCACCGCCGTGGCCCCGACACCGGACCGCGATCGGTTCGTCGCACTCGTCGCGGAATACGTCGCCAGCTGGGCCGGCGCCCTCGACGAGTTCGCCCGGGTGCTGCCGCAGGCGGACGGGAACGCGAGTCGCGAATGACCGCCAGTGACCGGCTCGCCCCCTTAGCCGAGGTGGCGCGGCTGCGCCGGGGCGTGGTCCCGGATGCTGTCCGCGCCGACCCGGGCGAGCAAGCGCGGCTCGCGGCGCTGATCGAGAGCTCTCCCGCGCTCCGGGCCCTGCCGACGGCACAGGCGCTGACCGCGGACCTGCGGGGGTTCGCCGACGACCCGCGGATGACGAGGACGAAGGCGCACATCAACGCGGCGGTCGACCGGCAGCTGTTTTCCGTGTTCCGGGTGCCGTACTTCCCGTCGCTCGCCCTCGACTACCTCGTCTACACGCCCGTGCACACCGACGAGAGCGTGCTGACCGCGTATCCGAGCAACACGATGGCGGTCACCGTCGACGCGGCCACCGACGGATTCACCCCGCCCGGCGTGGTGGCGCTGTTCCCCGAGCACCACCTCGACGGCGTGCAGGACGACGACGATCTGATCTTCTACTTCATCGACAAGTTCGTGACGCGGCACTTCCGGGTGACCCGGCCGATGATCGAGCAGGTGATGGCCGAGGGGTCGTTCCCGAGCCTCGCGCACGCCGGCACCGCGGCCGTCCGGCAGGTTTCGGCGTGGTGGGTGCGCATGCACGAGCACCACCACCGCCTCGGCCCGATGCCAATTCCCGGCTATCTGAAGGCGAAGAGCGCCAAGCCGCTCGCGGGTCTGGAGGAGCTGCGCACGGACGTGTCGTCGATGCTCGCGTGCCTGCACGACCGGACACTCCCCGCGGCGGATGCCCTGCTCACCTACGAGTACGTCCTCGCGGAGCGGCTGCTGCGGTACGCAGTCGAGGGCATCCCCCGGCCCAACTACGACGCCGTCGCCTCGCAGTTGCTGTTCACCTACCTGCGCTCGCGCGGCGGTCTCGAGCTGCGCGCCGACCGGCTGCACTTGACCGGCGAGCTGCCCGCGGTGCTGGCCGCCTTGCACGCCGAGATCGACCGGATCGAACAACACATCCAGCACGAGCCGGTAGCGGACGTGCGGCGTCGACTGCTCGAGTTCACCAACCGCTACACCGCGTTCGACGAGCGGGCCGGGGACTACCGGCACCTCCCGTTCTTCAGCCGCGTCAAGGAAAGGCTGGGCGTGTGAGACCAGCAGACCGGTGGGCGCGCCCAAGATGCCGATCCAGCGGATCGACACCCCCGGGCGTCGAGTGCTTCGCCGCCACGATCCGGGTCCGGGTCCCGGCCGCACCACCGGGCGAGGCCAAGTCGTGAACACTCGACGCCCCGGCCGCCCCGGCCGCTCCGACAGCCCGCGGCGATACCCGATCATCGTCATCGACTGTGCCGATGTGGTCGAACTCGTCCAGGCGTGGGAGATCCTCTGCATGCCTCGCCGGCCGCAGGCAGAGCCCGTCGCGGGGCCGACCACGTGAGGGTTCGCCGCGAGCTTTGCGTCATCGTCGACGGCTACTCCAGCGGCAACGCGCTGGCGTCGGCGTTCACCGCGCACGGCTTCCAGACCGTCCACGTGCGCAGCGGCCCGACAGTCCCCGACGTGCTGACCCGCACGTTTCGGCCGCACGACTATGCGGGCTCCTTCACCTACCTCGGCGACGACGCGGAGCTGCTCGCCTGGCTCGACCGGCACGGCCAAGACGTGCGGTGCGTGGTCGCCGCCGCCGAGTCCGGAGTGCTGCTCGCCGACCGGCTGGCCGAACTGGTCGGCGCACCGGGCAATGGGACGCGGCTGAGCCCCGCTCGGCGGGACAAGGCGATGATGGCCGACGCCGTCGCGGCGGCCGCCGTCGCGACCATCCCGCACCTGCGTTCGGCCGACCGCGCGGAGGTGCTGCGCTGGAGCAGCCGGACCGGCGCGGACCACGTCGTGCTGAAACCGGTCTCCAGCTCCGGCACGTTCGGGTTCCACATCTGCCGCGGCGCCGAGGAAACCGGCCGCACCTTCGATCGGCTGATCGGATCCGCCGATGTGTTCGGCGCTCGAGTCGACGACCTGCTCGTCCAGCCGTTCGTGGTGGGCGAGGAGTTCAGTGTCAACGCGGTCAGCTCCAGCGGCCGCCACCTGGTGACCGACATCTGGCGCACCCGCAAGCGCCGGATCGGCCAGTCCCTTGTCTACGACCTCGAGACCCTCGTGCCCGTTACCGACGACGCGGGTGGCACCGGCCAGGTCCTCGAGGACTACGTGTCCCGGGTGCTCACCGCGCTCGGCATCGAATTCGGGCCGTCGCACACCGAAGTGATCCGAACCGGCGCCGGACCGGTGCTGGTCGAGTGCGCGGCCCGGTTCATGGGCTCGGTGGACATCTCACTGGTGTCGGCGGCCACCGGGCTCAACGCGGTGGTGGCCACCGCGGAGGCATACCTCGCGCCACCGATGTTCCACCGCCGGTTCGCCGAGCCCCTGCCACCGGTGCGCCGGCACCCCGCCATGGTCCAGCTGCTGTCCACCGTCGAGGGGACCCTCACCGGCTACGACCTCGACGCGTTGCGCTCACTGCCGAGCTTCCACGGGGTCGACACCTCGCTCGAGGCCGGTGCGCGTGTCGTGCCGACCACGAACTCCTACACCAGTCCCGGCCTGGTCTTCCTGTCCGCGGCCGACCCTGACCAGCTCTTGGCCGACCACGCCGCGATCCGCGCGATGGAGGCGGCGGGCGGGCTGTACCGCGTAGACACCGCGCCGACCGTCGCGGACCGCGTGCCATGACCTTCTCCGAGGACAATCACCCCTGGCTCGCCGCGATGCAGGAGCCCGGACCGCGGCAGGTCCTGCTCGAGGCGAACCCGCACATGCGCGGGTTCGCCGACGCCCTGGGCGCGCACCGCTTCCGGCTCCTGCCCCACCCGTTCACGATCGCCGCGGACGACCACGCGCGGCTGGCCGACGCTGCCCGCGTCCTCGTCCGGGCCCAGACGACGATCCTCCGCCATCTGCTCGCGACCCTGACTCGCGAGAACCTGCACGCCATGTTCGGGCTGCCTGCGTCCGCCGTGATCGACTGGGCGGAGCTCGCCGCCGAAGAACGGATCATCGCTCGGCTCGACGTGCTGCCGACCACCGAGGGCTACCGGTTCTGCGAGATGAACATCGACTCGTCGATCAGCGGCTTCGAGATCCACGACTGCGTGGACGTCCTGTGCGCGCGGCTCGGCTGGTCTCTGCTCGAGGGCACCGCGTCGCCGCAGCGGGACATAGCAGCGTTGATCGGGCGTATCGCCCGCGACCGGGCTTCCGAGCGGGTGGTCATCTGCGACTGGGACAGCCGCGTCGGCATCGGGTACTTCGGCTTCGACCTGCTGCGTGGGCACATCGTCGACGCCGTCCCGGAACTGGACGTCCAGCTCGTCCACCACGGCGACTACCGGGCCGAGTGGCTGCGCGAGGGCGACCGCACGCTCGTCTATCGGGGCTTCATGCATGCCGACGTCGACGATCCGGCCTTCGTCGAGCGGCTCGTCGGCAGCGGCGCCACGGTGGTCAACCTGTTCGACTCCGAGATCCGCACGCACAAGGCGTGGTTCGCGATGTTCTGGGACGAGCGGTACCGGCGGCTGCTGGACCCGGCGACCCTCGAAACGATCGGAACCTTCGTGCCGCGAACGGTCCGGATGACGCCGGGCAACCAGGCCGACCTCATCGCCCGGCGCGAGGAGCTCGTGTTCAAGCTGGCCCGATCCTCCGGCGGCCGGAACGTCGTCGTCGGGCGGGAGCACACCGCCGCCGAGATCACGGCCCGGCTGCGGGGCACCGGTCCGCTGGACTGGGTGGCCCAACGGTTCGTCGAGACCAGCAAGGTCGTTCTCGCGCGGGACATCGGGTCCGAACCACGGCCACACCACGTGGTGCTGGGCATCTACCTGGTCGACGGCGCGGCGAGTGGCCTGCTGCTGCGTGCGAGCGAGACGTCCACCGTGGTCAACGTCAGCGGGACGGCTGCCGCGGGCTGGGTGGTGCCGGCCACCGCCGCGGCCCGGCAGCGCCACCTCGACGAACTGCGTGCGCTCGGCGCGGCCACCCCCGTCGGCGGCCGTCGATGACCGGCCACTCCCCCGGCGATCTCATCGCTGAGTACCGACGAACCGCGGCAGGCACGCCCGACCTGGCCGACCTGCGCCGGGCCATCGCCGCGTACCCGCCGCTGACCGCGGTCAACGCCACTTACCTCGCGCAGCCGCTCTTCGTGCCGGCCGCGGAGATCACCACGTTCGCGGCCGACCTGCGCGCGGTCGTCGACCTCGCGGTGTCCTTGCCGGAGCGGGTGTTCGACGGCGACGCGGTCCGCTACTGCGCCGCGCTCGGTGTCGACGAACGGTCGGCGAAGTTGCTCACCCGGAGAGGCTGGCGGGAGCCGCCGCGCTACGGCCGGGCCGATGTCTACCACGACGGGCACGGGTTCCGGTTGCTCGAGATCGGCCTCAACAGCGCCGTCGGCAGCACGACCATGGCGGCTCACCTGCCCAGGGCTCTGCTCGCCGTTCCCGAGTTCGCCGAGTTCGCGTGCCGGCACGATCTCGGGTTCGTCGACACCGCCGACCGCTTGGCGACGGCGGTGCGGACTGCCGCGGCGGAGATCGGGGTGCGGGATCCGGTGGTCGCGCTCGTCGAGGCGCCGGGCGGAATGCGCGACTTCGCGGTGGCCTGGGGGCTGCTGCGCGACGACTTCCACCGCGCCGGTCTGGTGTGCCACGTCGCCGAGATCGGCGACTTGTCTTTCGCGGGCGGCCGGTTGCGCGCGAGAGGCGCGCCGGTCGACGTGGTGTTCCGGTGCTTCACAGTCGACGAGATCGTCCGGGAACCGGACGGCGAAGCGCTGTTCGAGCCGATCCGAACCGCAGTCGACGACGGCGTCGCAGTGCATTGGACACCGCTCGACAGCCACCTGTACGGCAACAAGGCGTGCCTGGCCCTGCTGTCCACGCCGGCGCGCCGCAACTACCTGTCCCCGGAGGAGATCGCGGTGGTGGACCGGGTGTTGCCCGAGACCCGGCGACTGGCGGCGGCCTCGGTGCCCGCCTACGCCGCGGACGGGACCGAACTCATGCTGAAGCCGAACGCGTCCTACCGCGGAATCGGCGCGGTGGCGGGCTGGGCGGTCACGCCTGACGAGTGGGCCCGAGCGCTGGCCGCCGGCGCGGCGGCCGGGTGCGTCGTCCAGCGGCGCGTGCGGCCGCGGATCGAGACCGTGGTCGACCCGGCGGGTACCAAGACCGGGTGGCACGCCTTGTGGGGTGTCTTCTACACGCCGGACGGGTACGCGGGCTGCACCGCGAAGGCTGTACCGGCTGGAGTGCCCGGTGTTGTCACCCGGGGAGCCCGGGCCGCCGTGTTCCACCACCCGGCATGAGTGCGGCGCCCGCACAGCCGCGGCCGAACCTGGTGCGGCACGCCAATTTTCGCCGCTTCTGGCTGGGCGACACGGTGAGCAGCTTCGGCTCCGCGGTAACGGTGCTGGCGCTGCCGCTGGTGGCGATCGAGACGCTCGACGCGTCGCCGTTCGAGGTCGGACTACTCACGATGAGCCAGTACCTGGCCTTCCTCGTACTGGGGCTTCCCGCAGGCGCGTGGGTCGACCGCATGAACCGGCGGCTGGTGCTGATCGGCGGCGACGTCGGTCGCGCGGTGCTGCTCGCCACGGTCCCGCTCGCCACGACCGTGCACGCGCTGACGATGGGCCATCTGTTCGCGGTCGCCCTGCTCGCCGGCGTGCTGCGGGTGTTCTTCGTCATCGCGTACCAGACGTATCTGCCGGAAGTCGTCGACGCCCCGGATCTCGTCCAGGCCAACGCGAGGCTGACGGCATCCCGCGGGGTCGCGGAGGTCGGTGGTCCCGGTCTCGCCGGGTACTTGGTGAGCTGGTTGACCGCGCCCCTGGCGATCGCGGCCGACAGCGTGAGCTTCCTCGTCTCCGCGCTCTTCGTCGCCAGGATTCGCACCGGCGAGACCGCCGCCCGCCGTCCCCGGCGGCCGCTCATCGCTGAAGTCGGCGAAGGCGCCCGGTTCGTGCTCGGCCACCCGCTGCTCCGCGCGATGGTGACACGCAGTGCGCTGTTCAACCTCAGCAACACCGTGCTGGCGACGATGTTCGTGGTGCTCTTGGCCGACGAGCTGAACCTGCCGGCGAGCACGATCGGGCTCGTGTTCACCGTCGCCGGCGGTGGGGCGGTGGCCGGAGCTCTCATCGTGGAGCGCGTCGCGGCCGCAGTCGGCGGGGGCCGCGCGATCGTCTGTGCCGCCTTCGTGGTCGGTCTCTCGGCCGTGCCGATGCCGTTCACCCAGCACGGTTGGCCGCTCTGGCTGGCCGCCGCGGGCGAGGCGGTCGGCTCGGCCGCCGTGGTCGTCTCGAACGTCACGCAGATCAGCTACCGGCAGCGGGTCTGCCCGAAGGAACTGCTGGGCCGTGTCAACGCGACGACGCGGTTCGTGGTGTGGGGCGCCGTCCCGCTGGGCGCGCTGCTCGGCGGGGTGCTCGGGCAAGGCGTGGGGATCCGGCCGGCGCTGTGGATCGGCGTGGTCGGCGAGCTGCTCGCCATCCTGCCGCTGGTGTGCTCACCTTTGTGGCGGCTGCGAAGGCTCGACGATGTCGCCTGACCCGGACCGCACGTCGGTGCGCCGGCTCAGCAAGTTCCAGCCGAGCGCGGTGATGGAGTGCATCACGGACTTGCCGTGCCGCTCCGTCGTGATGAGACCCGAATCGCGCAGGACGCGGGCGTGCTCGCTCGCCGCGGCGAGCGAGCAGCCGATGCTCGCGGCCAGCCTGGTCGTCGACCGTGGTCGCCGCAGCGCCGCCAGCGCCCGCGACCTCGTCGGGCCGATGAGCCGCGCCAAGGCGGGGTGTGGCAGCGTCGACGGGTCGCCGGAAAGTGCCTCGGTCATCTCGTCCCCCAACTGCGGCAACGTCACGACGCCACCCTTTGTGACGTCGATCGTCTCAGCCAGAATTCTAAGGACGCCCGGTGCGCGACGACGCCACGCCGGACGGATTTACCTAAACAGGTCGTCGTCCTCCAGCGGACACCGGCGCGACCATCGTCGCGCACGCCCGTCCGGCCGTCGTCAGCCAGGTTCACTTTCCGATAATTTGGGGAAATCATGAGTAAAATCGAGACCGGCGTACTGTCTACGTACACAATGGACACGCGGAGGTTGACGCAGGACCTGCAGACGGCGGAACGCTGTCCGTACACCGATACCTATGGCGAGTTCGCCTGCGGCGCATGGAAAAGCTGTGCCGTGTGGAACGGGACCGGTGACGGCCTGCAAACCAGCCTCGATGCCTACGACGGCCCCGCGGTCCTGACCGACTTGGGCAAGCAGCTGCCTTACCTCGAGGAGCTGGTCAATCGCCTGTTCGAAACCTCGCTGCTTCGTTACGCGCGCATCGCCCGGCTGACGCCCGGGAGTGCGCTCGTTCCGCACCGCGACTACCTCGAACTGGAGTCCGACCTCATCCGGATCCACCTTCCTCTCGAGACCGACGACGCGTGTCTCAACTCGCACGAGAACATCGTGTACCACATGGAAGTCGGCGAGGTCTGGTTTCTGGACGCCACGAAAACCCACAGCGCTTACTCCGCCTGGGACCGCGACCGCGTCCACCTGGTACTCGACTTCCACGCCTCGTCGATCGACGAGGTGATGGTCGCGGCCCCGTCGTACGGCGGGATCCCGGCCGAGCGCGCGATCAGCCGGGCACCACTGGCCGATGCGGAGTCCGAAGCATACGTTGCCGCGGGCGCGCTGATGACACACACGACACATCGCGAGTTCCTCAAGATCGCCATCACCACGTTGTTCACTCGGGACATCGAGCCGGCCGAGGTCTTCACCTTGTTCGAGGCAGCGGCTCTGCGCTCGGGTGATCCAGCCGTGCTCGCGGTGGTGGAACCGATGCGCGCTTACTTCCTGCACACCCGGCAGGCGATCTCGTGAAACTCCCGCTCTTCCAGGTCGATGCCTTCACGGAAAGGGTCTTCTACGGCAATCCCGCCGCCATCTGCCCGCTCGACGAGTGGCTCGACGAGGACCTGATGCAGTCGATCGCTCTGGAGAACAACCTCCCGGAAACCGCTTTCCTGGTAGCCCGGGGCGATGACTACGAAATCCGCTGGTTCACGCCGTCGATGGAGGCGGAGCTGTGCGGCCACGCCACACTGGCTTCGGCGCACGTCGTGTTCACCGAACTACGCCCCGATTTGTCCGAAGTGGTGTTCCACTCCGGCAAGGGACCATTGCGCGTCAGCCGGCTGGACGACGGGCAGCTGGCACTCGGCTTCCCGGCGCTGCCGGTGGTCCGGATCGACCCACCCGCCCGCCTGCTCGACGGCCTCTCGATCAACCCGACAGCGGTGTACGCGGGAATGGACTACGTGGCGCTGTACGAAACGGAGGAACAGATGTGCGCGGTCACACCTGACCAGAACGTGCTGCTCGGCCTGGATCGACGGGCGGTCACCATCACCGCCCCCGGTGTCGACCACGATTTCTCGTCCCGCTTCTTCGCGCCGAAGCAAGCAATCCTCGAGGACGCGTTCACAGGTTCTGCGCACTGCTTGCTGATCCCGTTCTGGGCGGACCGGGTCGGGCGCCGGAAGCTGGTCTCCCGGCAGCACTCCACCCGCCTCGGCCTGCCACACGTGATCGAGGCGTCTTGCACCCTGGTCGGCGACCGGGTCACCATCGCGGGCCACACCCGGTCCTTCATGTCCGGCACCATCTGTTTCGACGAAGGGCCCGCCGATGCCTGACGTCTACAGCCCGCAGGTGTACGCCGACGGCATCCCGTACGACGTCTATGCCGAGATGCGCGACGAGGAGCCGGTCTCGTGGCAGGAGGAGCCGGCTTTGCCGACGTCCCCCGAGGGTCCGGGGTTCTGGGCGATCATGCGGCATCGTGACGTGCAGTTCGTGAGCCGCACCCCGGCGATCTTCTCGGCACGCCTGGGCGGAACACAGCTGCGCGACCCGGACCCGGCCGACTTGCCTTACCTGCGGTCGATGCTGCTCAACATGGACCCCCCGGAGCACAATCGGTACCGCAAGATCATCAGCCGGACGTTCAGCCCGGCCAACATCGCCGCGTTCGACGCATTCATCGGTGATCACGTCGCGAAGCTGCTGGCGCCGCTGCGAGAACGCGATACCTGCGACGTGGTTACCGAGCTGACCGACGAGGTGGCGCTGTCAACCCTCACACACGTACTCGGCGTGCCCCATGAGGACCGCAAGTTCTTCTTCGACTGGGCCAACCGCGTCATCGGCTACCACGACGAGGACTACAACGACCTCGACGGCACCGATGCGGTGGTCGACCGGCGCAGCCCGTCCGAGCTGGCCGACATGATCGAGTACGCACGGAAACTCGCCGACTACCGGCGTCGAAACCCCGGTGACGACCTGATCACCGCCCTGGTGCACTCCGAGTCGGACGGCAGGAGTCTCACGGACGCAGAGTTTCAGAACTTCTTCTTCCTGCTCGCGGTAGCGGGCAACGACACGACGCGCAGCGCGCTGCCCGGCGCGCTGATGTCGCTGATGGCGCACCCGGATCAGTACGCCTTGCTGCGTGCCCAGCCCGAGCTGATCGGCACGGCGGTCGAGGAGTGCCTACGGTACGCACCCCCGGTCATCCACTTCCGCCGGACCGCGAAAGTCGACACCGCGCTGAGCGGTGTCCAGATCGGTTCCGGGGACAAGGTGGTCGTGTTCTACCCTGCGGCGAATCGCGACCCGGAAGCGTTCGACGAGCCGGACACGTTCACCATCACCCGCACGGGCGCTGCCCACGTGAGCTTCGGATACGGTCCGCACGTCTGCGTGGCTGCCGCCCTCGCGCGCACCCAGATGCGGCACGTGCTCGGCGGCGTCACCCGAGCGTTCAGCAGCATCCACGACGCAGGCCCACCCGAACGGCTGCTGTCCAACTTCGTCACCGGGATGAAGCACCTGGAGATAGCGCTTCGTGTCTGAAGCCGCTGGCGTGGTGGACGGCACAACCGAAGCACCTCGGAGGAGTTCGCTGAGGTTGTTGCGTGAACCGCGCCTGGGGGCACCCTGCCTACCCGAGCAGCGGCCCCGGAAAAGACGTCTCCTCCGGTTCCACCAACACCGACATAGTGGGCGACCTCGATTCTCGTATCGAGCTCGTCGAGGACTACAACAGCGTGAGTCCGTTGCTGAAACAGCTGCCGAACGATGAACGGACCATTCTCCAGATGCGATTCTTTGACGGTCTGAGTCAGTCGCAGATCGCTTCGCGAATCGGCGTATCACAAATGCAGGCCTCACGACTACTCACCAGAATCCTGGAGAAGCTATGCGAAAAGCTCGTCGAGTGACTGCCGCAGGGTGTCGAGCGAGCCGGTGATTTCTGCCCCTTCTGTGATCACCGTTTGCTGTGCGAGAGTGAACTCGGGGCCTGCAGCCCGGCTTCGTCGTCCACTCCGACACCGAGGCATTCGACCAGCTCGCCGCCCAGCCATCCGGTCACCCCGGCGATCGCGACACCTGCGAAGCCGAAGACCAGCGCCCACGCACTGGGGATCCAATCGGCGGCGTTCGCGCGCAACAGCCAGCTGACCGCGAACAGCACCAGCAGGAGCATGTTGCCCGCACCGTGGATCAGGCCGACCCGCTTGGCGCGTGTGCCGGCCGGGATGGCGTACCAGTCGATCCACCCGGGCAGGGCCGCCACCAGCCCGCCGATGATCCCCGCGGCGATCGTGTACGCCGCGGCCACCGGGAACCCGGCCCCGTCGGTGATCAGGTACAGGATGTCGAAGACGACCGCAGTGGCCAGCAACCCGAACGGGAACACGATCAACATCGGATGGACGGCGTGACCGAACGCCTTGACGCGACTTTCCACGATCAACCTCCCGGGGTGCGTTTCGAAGATCGGGATACCCCGTCACCCGCAACTCATGCACAGTGCTGTCCTCGCTGATCGTGTCGCCGAAAACGTCATCATCGCCGGATGCTGTGGGGCATGCCTGGGCCGCGCGCGGGCTGCGGGTGCCCGCGCGCGGCTCGCCACCGGGCCCTGAACCGTTGAACGCCACCGCCAGGCCGGCTGCCCGTGAGTCCGGCCCTCGGCACCCACGACCCGGGTCGAACCGTCGTCCGCTGTGCCAGTGGCCCGGCGCGGGACTAGGGTGGGCGGCGAAGGTCTTTCGTGTGCATCGGGTTTACGGTGCTCCGCCTTCTGACAGATCTCGTCTCGGGCGACTTGAAGGGTCGTTGGCGCACGACAGCGTGCATGACGACGACCCTGGTTCAGCCTCGAGCCGCAACCGCATCATCACCCCGCCGCACGTCCGGGCGGATGCGGAGGGCTCGATCGATGTGAACGGGGTCCGCGGCGACTCGGCGATCTCGCCGTGGCGAGCGGAGGTTGCACCATGGCTCGATCACGCTCCGATTCCGACAACATGTTGTGGCCGCAGGTGCTCGACGAGGTCACCGGCGCGCTCGGGGCGCTCACCGCGGCACTGGACAACGAAGCGGATTTCCAGGTGCTGCTGCACCAGGTGTGCCGCCAGGTGGTCGCGGCGGTGCCCGGGGCGGGAGAGGCGACGGTGACGCTCCTGCGTGATGAGCAGCCGCGCACCGCGGCCACGACCAGCGAGCTGGTCGCCGAGCTGGACCGCGATCAGTACCGCAACGGCGGCCCCTGCCTCGATGCCGCCCGTCACGGCGAAGTGGAGCGGGCGTCGGTGGAGCAGGCCCGCGAGCGGTGGCCGAAGTTCGCCGGCGACGCCCACGATGCCGGGTTCGACAGCTTCCTGTCCGCACCGCTGACGATCAACAGCGAACACGCTGGAGCGATCAACTGCTACGGCACCCGGGCACGGGGATTCGCCGACCTCGACGTCCAACTCCTGAAGCTCTACACCACCGCGGTCGAGGCGATCCTGCGTCTCCACCAGCGCTACCTCCACGCCACCGAACTCGCCGCGCACCTAAGCACCGCGCTGGCCTCCCGAGCGGTGATCGACCAGGCCAAGGGCATCCTCATGGCCATCCGGCAGATCAGCGCGGACGAGGCGTTCACCCTGCTGGTCGAACAATCGCAACGGGACAACGTCAAGCTGCGCGAACTCGCCGAACGCTTCGTCGCCCACGCTGTGAACGCCACCGGCCGATCCTAGCCAGCTCGGCCCGAAGTCGGCACGGTTCGCCGCGTTGAGAGAGACGTCCCAGCACACCAACGCCAAGTTGCACGGGGCTGCCAGTACCGTCGTGGCACCGGCAGTGCCGAGCAGGTCGAAGGAGATGCCTGGAAGCGCCAGAGGCCGCGAGAAGCCAGTTCGTACGCCTGGCTTCCCCACGATCTCGCGTCTTCGTCAGCCGGACTCGTCGGTAACACCGTGCGGGGCGCCGACCGGCTTGGACTCGGGGGAACCCCGTTGGCGGAGGTACACGCCCAGCACCGCCATCGAGCCGATCGCCAGGAACTCCGACTGCCGGTTCTGCAGCGTCCGATTCCAGAAGTCCGCCGACACCAGGTACTCCGGCCAGGACACCGGATCCCCGAAGTCGCTCAGCTGCTCGGCGTTGTACGCCGCGACCCCGGCGACGGACTGGGCCAGCCACGACAGCAGAAAGATCGTGCCCATCACCAGCCCCAGCGAGCGGGCGAACACCGCAGTCCGCCAGCCGCCCGCCTTCGCCCAGCGCGGCGAACCCGCCTTCACACACCGGCCGAGCAACTGGTCTTCGTCGCTTTCCGTGCCGATGCGACCCAGCGGCTTAGACTCCGGTGAACCGCGCTGGACCAGCCACACGGTCGCGATGACGTACAAGAAGAACTGCAGGTACTCGGACTGCCAGTTCTCCGCCACGTCGACCGCGAACGACGAGGACGTCAGGTAACTGCCAAGGCCGACCTGGTCCACGCCGTGGGCGAGTTGCTTGTCGTTGAAGTCCGCCAAACCGGACAGCGCTTGTCCGACGAGGCTCAGGAGGAAGAGGGCACCGAACGCCAGTGAGAGACCATTGTTGCGGAGGAACGCGCGAAAACCGCTCATCGCCCGAGCACTCCGATCAGGATGAAGTACGCCAGACCGCCGAGCACCACGACCGGCGAGTCTGATCATGGCCGCGGATACCCGGAATCGGGTCACCGCACACGGCCGTTGGGCGTCCAAGTCGAGATGAGGGCGATACCCGGCAGGGGCAGGACCGTGCCGACAGGCCGTACGGAACGAACCGCGGTCAGAAGTCCGGTGTCGAATCGACGGCGCGGTCGCGGCGGATCCGCTGCAGGTGCACGGCGCGGGTCAGGCGAATGATCGGGCGGATCAGCAGCTCGACACTGCCGACCAGGAACAGCCACGTGCCGGCCGTGGCGAGGTCTTCGGAGAAAAAAAGGACGCTGCCGGCGATGAACCACAACGCGATCAAGATGTCGTTCGCGATGCTGAGCACTTCGTAGCGACGCCGGATGACCAGTTCGTCGTGCCCGAAGGTCAGCACGAGGTCGGGCTTCGCGTCCGGCATCAGCTGGCCAGCACCTGCGGGGACAGGACTTTCAGCATGGCGTTGGTCCATTTCAGCTGCCTCAGCGTCTGCGGGTGACAGCGACCGGCCAGCTCCAGCAAATCCGGGTCCTTGACGGCCTGAGCGCCTTGGGCCAGCAGCTCCCAGTCGAGGGAGACCCCGGCTGCCTTGCGGTGCAGCCGCCGGAGGTCGGCGAGCAGCAGCAGGCCGGTTTCGGGGCGCCGGCCGCTCAGCTCGGCCACCGTCGCGCGGATCGCCTCCATCGGGCCGGACGGTGCCGGCGCCGCACCGGACAGGTGCACGTCGTAGGCGCGCGCGGCGTCCGCGAGGTCGCGGACGTGGGCCTGCGACCACCGGGCCAGATCATGGGCGACGTGGTGCACCTCGTGCTCGGCGGCGTGCCGATCGGCCACCTTGATGAGGTCCTTCGCCAGCGACGTTTCCGACCGGTGCAGCTCGCGGATCGCCAGTCCGAGCTTCATCGGGCCCCTCCCTTCGGCTCCACGGCTGTGAGGTCTTCCTCGACGCCGTTCCGAGGCCGGCCGGCCGCGATCGAGTCGCTCGCCGTCGTCCGGTCGGATGCCGCGCGGCGGATGGCGGCCGCGGCGGTCTTGAACAGCGGTTGCTTGGACACCGGATCCCAGTCGGTCAAGGTGAGTTCGTTGGCGGCGCGGCCGCCGTCGCGGCCGACGGGGTCTTCGGTGTCGAAGTAGCCGTAGTGGAACGGGATGAACAGGACACCTTCGCGGATACCGCCGACGCGGACACGAGCGTGGATCCGGCCGCGTGGGGTGGTGACTTCCGCCCAGTCCCCCTCGTGCAGATCGAGGCGTTTCGCATCGATGTCGGATACTTCCACCCAGGCCTCCGGGGCGGCAGCCTGAAGCTGCGTCGCGCGAGCGGTCTTGGTCCGGGTGTGGAAGTGGTAGATCGTCCGTCCGGTGATCAACGCGAACGGATGGTCCTCGCCCGGAACCTCGTGCGGCGGAAGGTATTCGGCCGCCTTGATCATCGCCTTGCCGTCCGGGTTCATGGCTTTGTACTCCGTCGGCTCCATCGGCGCGCCGGTGACCAGGTCACGTCCGTAGCTCTCGCAGTAGTCGGGCTCAGCGAAGAACTTCCCGTCGGCGTACAGCCGTTCGGTGCCGTCCGGGTTCTCGTCGTTGCAGGGCCATTGGACACCACTGGTCGTGCGAAGCTTCTCGTAGCCGAGGCCGGTGTAGTCGCACGGCCTCCCGGCCGACGCGCGCTTCCACGCCTCGAACGCGGACTCGGCGTCGTGCCACTGCGGGAGCGGCGCGCCGTCCTTGTCGCGGAAGTCCATGCGCCGGGCGTAGTCGAGCAAGATGTCGAGGTCCGGGCGGGCCTGGCCGGGTGGCTCGACGGCCTTTTCCGACAGGTGCACCGTGCGGTCGGCGTTGGTGAACGTGCCGGTCTTCTCACCCCAGATCGCCGCCGGAAGCACGACATCGGCCAGTTCCGCGGTCTCCGTGCGGAAGGCGTCCTGGACCACGAGGAAGAGCCGGTCCTGCGTGAGGATCGACCGGATCCGGCGCAGCTCCGGCAGGGACACGGCCGGGTTGGTGGCCGACACCCAGAGGAACCGCAGGGTGCCGTTTTCCGCGTAGCGCAGCATCTGCATCAGGTGCGTCGGCGGCCCGTAGTGCGGGATCTTGCTCTGCTCGACGTTCCACAGTTCGGCGAGCTCGGCGACGTGGGAGTCGTTGGCCCAGTTGCGGAAGCCGGTGAGGTCGCCGTCGGCGCCGCATTCGCGGGTGTTCTCGGCGGTGGGCTGGCCGTTCATCTGCAGGACGCCGGCGCCGGGCTTGCCGAGCATGCCGCGCACCAGGTTGAGGTTGTTGACCTGCACCGACGCCGCGCCGGCCTGGTGAGACTGGTAGAAGCCCTGCAGGACGGTGCACAGCAGCCGCTCCGCCGAGCCGAGGAGTTCGGCTGCGGCGCGGATTTCGGCTTCGGTCAGGCCGCAGATCGCCGCGACCCGCTCCGGCGGGTAATCCGCCACCATCTTCTCGAGATCACCGTAACCGACGGTGCACCGCTCGACGTAGTCGTGGTCGACCCAGTCGTGCTCGATGATTTCGTGCAGGAGCCCGTTCATCAACGCGAGGTTGGTTCCGGGCAGCGGCGCCAGGTGCAGGGTCGCCGCCCGGGCCACGGGGGTCTCGCGCGGGTCGACGCACAACACCGAGGGCGGGTTCGGACCGTCGAGCCGATCCAGGATGCGCGACCACAAGACGACTTGCGTTTCGGCGACGTTGTGTCCGAAAAGGGCGATGACGTCGGCGTGGTCGACGTCCGAATAGGACCCCGGCTGGCCGTCGCAGCCGAAGGACTCCTTGAGGGCGGCGGCCGCGGTCGCGGTGCAGAGGCGGGTGTTGCCGTCGAGGTGGTTGGTGCCGATACCGGCACGCGCGATGGCGGCGAGCGTGTAGTACTCCTCGGCGAACAGCTGGCCGCTGGTGTAGAAGCCGACCGCACTCGGCCCCTGCTCGTCCAGGAGCCGTTTGCTGTGTTCGACGACCAGCTCCATGGCTTCGTCCCAGCTCGCCTCGACGAGTTCGCCGTCCCGCCGGACCAGTGGGGTGGTCAGCCGGTCCGGGGACGCGTTGGCCTGCCAGCCGAACAGGTCCTTCGGGTCGAGCCGCCCGCGGTTGACGCGGTCGTCGGCACGGCCCCGAACTCCGGCGATCCGGCCGTCCTTGACCGCGATGTCCAGACCGTCCCCATTGGAGTGCAGAACCGCGGCGCTGCGGACCCAGCGGTCGACGTCAGCGGGTTCCAGCCCATCGGCCAGGTGACTGTCCACCCGTACCGGCCACGCTTCCCCCGGCCCGTAAGGCGTCCGGGTGCCCCATGGCTGGGTGATGCCGTCACGCTGCGCCACGACCGAACCTCCCGATCATCGTCGTACCGGCGGCGGATACCCGGGAGGACGCCCAGGCAAACTCCGATCCTTACCCAAGACAACTGTTTCCGACCGGTGGCCGATCACCGCCGGACCACGGGCACCCTCTGGCCGCTGCCGAGGCACCGCTCGGATCCTGCCCATCCGGCGGTTCCCCACCGGCTGATCGGGTGTGCGCCCGTCCAGGACGACGATCGCGCGTTGAGGTGGTGCGGACTGCCGCGTCAGCCCCGATGGGCGCGGACGTGACCCACGATGGCCTCGGCGATGTCGGGCAACGCGAGCACGTTCTGGACCAGCGTGGTACCGATCGCCGCCTCGGGCATCCCGAAGTGCTGCGAACTGGCCTCGTCCTGGGCGAGGACCGTGCCCCCGCAGTGCACGACAGCGCGGATCCCGGCCTGGGCGTCAGTGCCCTTGCCGGTCAGCACCACCGCCAGCGCCCGCGGTCCGCACGTCACCGCGTACGTCGCCGGCAGGAGATCCGCCGAAGGCCGGGCCGGCGGCAGCGCGCCGGCGTCGATCAGTCCGACTCGGGCATCGGAGGTGACCAGCAGGTGCCGGGCCGGTGGCGCCACGAGCACCGTTCCGGGGATGAGCCGGTCGTCGTTGACGGCTGCGCGGACCGTCAGGCCGGTCCGCGCGGCCAGAATGCCGGCCAGCTCGCTGGGACGGCCGGGCTGCAGGTGCTGGACCACCAGCAGCGCCGCGGGGAGCTCCGGCGGCAGCGGAGCCAGGACGCCGGTCAGCGCGGCCAGTCCACCCGCGGAGGTCACCAGCGCGATCACCGGGAACTTCAGCGCGTAGGGATCCTTGCCCGCGATCAGCTGTCGCGTCCGCTGAGCGCGTCCCGCATCTCGTTCGGGTGCACCGACCGCTGCCCGGGCTCCCCGCGGTCGAGCATCGCCGCATACGTCGCCGTGGTGACCCAGCCGTACGCGAGGTGCGGCACCACGTCGGCCACCCAGTCCGAGAACGACCAGTCGCGGGGATCCGACACTCCGATCGCGGCCATCGGCGCGGCCGACACGGCGATGGCGCCCACGGTGGCGACCGCGCCGGCCGTCGTCACGGACGGTCGCCAGCCCGCCGCGCGGATCGCGCCGTACCCGGCGCCCACCACCAGCCCGGACACGATGCCGAGCAGCGCGCCGGCCCCCGAAACGCGGTTGTCCCGCCCCCTGGCGGGGATTTTGACGCCCGCCAGGTCGGCCAGCCGGGTCACGCTCTGCTCCGGGGTCCGGCTGGCCGGCCTGCCGCGCAGCACCATGTCCAGGTAGGTGACGGCGTGCAACGCCGTGGTGCCCGCCGCTCCCGCGGCCAGGCCGCGCACAATCGATCGCCTCATGCCGACGGGTGCCCGGCCCCGGATCGCCGAAACGCGGGACTCACGGCGCGGCTCGCCGGACGAGGTCGCCGAACACGCCGAGGATCGCCCTTCCCGGCGACCGGAACCCGCTCCCCACCCAGCTCAGCTCGATGCCCGGACTTCCGGGCCGGTCACGACTCCTCCAGGCGATCGCGGTCGTCGTGGCCTTCGTCGGCGCGTTGGCTCAACACATGCTCGCGGACCGCGTCGCTGCCGGGTTCCTGCGCCAGGCCGCGGTAGATCATGTCGGCCTTGTCGTCCGGCAGGTGCGGCGCGAGCAGCGGCACGGCCGGGTCGACGACCGCCTCGACGACCACCGGCCGGTCGGCCGCGAAAGCCTCCTGCCACGCCTTGTCCACCGCGTCGGCGGAGTCGACCTTGATGCCGCGCAAGCCCAGCAGCTCGGCGTACCCCGCGTACGGGAATTCCGGTACCCGCTGCGACACCGGGAACCGGGCGTCGCCTTCCATCTCCCGTTGTTCCCAGGTGACCTCGTTGAGGTCCCGGTTGTGCAGCACCAGCACGACGAACCGCGGATCCGCCCAGGAGCGCCACCGGTCGGCCACGGTGATCAGCTCGAGCAGCCCGTTCATCTGCATCGCGCCGTCGCCCACCAGGGCCACTACCGGCCGGTCCGGCGCGGCCAGCTTGGCCGCGAGCCCGTAGGGCATCGCGCAGCCCATCGCCGCCAGGTAGCTCGACACGTGCGCGGGGACACCGCGCGGCAGCCGCAGGTGCCGGGCGTACCAGTAGGTCGCCGATCCGACGTCCACCGCGACCCGCGCGTCCTCGGGCAAGTGACCGGACAGCTCGTGCACGACCAGTTCCGGGTTCAGCGGATCAGCCGGGCGCTGGGTGCGCTGCGCGGCGACGTCCTGCCAGCGCGAAACGCTGTCGCGCACCCGGTCCTGCCACGTGCGGTCCGGGTTGCGCGCAAGATGGGTGAGCAAGGCGGCCAGGGTCTCCCGGGCGTCACCGACCAGCGCCACCTCCACCGGGTACTTCGCCCCGACCACCCGCGCCTCGATGTCGATCTGCACCGCCCTGGCCTGGCCCGGCTCGGGGTAGAACTCGGTCCACGGGTCGTTGCAGCCGACCATCAGCAGCGTGTCGCACCCGGCCATCATCTGCGCGCTCGCGGTCGTGCCCAGGTGGCCCATCACGCCGGTGTGCCACGGCGCGCTCTCGTCCAGCACGGGTTTGCCGACGAGCGACACGGTCACCCCGGCGCCGAGCCGGTCGACGACCGCCTCGACCTCGCGCGCCGCACCGGCCGCGCCCCGGCCCACCAGCAACGCCACCTTGCGCCCGGCGCGCAGGACGTCGGCCGCGCGGCGCAGGTCTTCCTGCTGCGCCACGACCTTGGGGCGGTTCACCACGACCGCCGAGGGGACCACCCCGTGCGTGTGCGGCAGTTCGCCGGGCGCGTCGGCGCGCTGGACGTCGTGGGGGACGATCAGGCAAGTCGGGGTGCTGGTGGCGATGGCGGTGCGGAAGGCGTTGTCCAGCACCATCGGTAGTTGCTCGGGCGCGAACACCGTCTGCACGTACTGGCCGCAGACGTCCTTGAAGAGGGTGTGCAGGTCGACCTCCTGCAGGTAGCCGCTGCCGAGCGCGGTCGTCACCACCTGCCCGACGACCGCCACGACCGGCCGACGGTCGAGCTTCGCGTCGTACAGCCCGCCCAGCAGGTGGATCGCACCCGGACCCTGCGTGGCCAGGCAGACCCCGGGCGTCCCGGTGTACTTCGCGTGCCCCGACGCCATGAACGCGGCCATTTCCTCGTGCCGCGTCGGCACGAACTCGGGGTCGCCGCCGGCGCGGTGCAGCGCGGCGAGGATCGGGTCGATCCCGTCGCCGGCGTAGCCGAACACCCGCGGGACACCCCACGAGCGCAACCGGGCCACCAGCGCGTCGGCGACCGTCCCGGTCACGCCGACACCTCCAGCACCGTCTTCAGCCAGCCTTCCTCACGGCGGTCGAACGTCTCGTACGCCTCGACGGCCGCCGTGGGGTCCGTGCGCTGGGTGATGAACGCGGTGGGGTCGAAGCCGCCGGTGGCGACCAGGTTCAGCAGCTCCGGCACGTAGCGGCGGTGGTTGCAGTTGCCCATCTTCACGGTGAGGTTCTTGTTCATGGCCTGTCCGAGCGGGAAGCTGGAGAACCCCGGCGGGTACACCCCGATGACCCCGATCGTGCCGGCCTTGGCAACGGCTTCGACCGCCCACTGCGCAACCAGGCTCGGCGCGTTGCCCGGCACCCACTGCTCACCCGAAGGCGACGCGTCCGGAGCCGCCTCGGCGCGTTCGGCCTCGAACTGCTCTGCCTGCTGCGCCACCTTTTCCGCGGCCGGCCCGCCGGACGGGCGCTGCGCGTCGACGCCGACCGCGTCGATCACCCGGTCCACACCGATCCCGCCGGTCAGCTCCTTCACCAGCGCCACCGGGTCCTCGCGGTTGAAGTCGACGGTCTCGGCGTGCTGCGCGCGGGCCGCGTCCAGCCGCGAGCCGATGCCGTCGACGACGAACACCCGGCCCGCGCCTTGGCGCTGCGCGGACGCGATCGCGAACTGGCCCACCACCCCCGCGCCGAACACCAGCACGCTGTCACCCCGGCCGACCTCCGCGAGACGGGCGCCGAACCACGCCGTCGGGAAGATGTCCGACACCAGGATCGCCTGGTCATCACTCACCGAATCCGGGACGGGGACAAGCGTCGTCATCGCGAACGGGACGCGCGCGTACTCCGCCTGCAACCCGTCCACCGGACCCGTCGATTCCGGACCGCCGAAGAAACACGTGCCCGCGCCGGGCCCGTTCGGATTGGCGGTGTCACACTGCGCGAAATAACCCGCCCGGCAATAGGAACACGTTCCGCACCCGACGGTGGAACACACCACCACCCGGTCGCCGAGGGAGAATCCCCGCACCGCCGGGCCGACCTCCTCGACGACACCGACGGCCTCGTGCCCCAGCACCGTGCCCGGCTGCATCCCGGGCATCGTGCCGCGCACTAGATGCAGGTCCGTCCCGCAGATCGCGCTGCGCGTGATCCGCACGATCGCGTCGCTCGGTTCCAGGATCTTCGGATCCGGCACCTCATCCACCCGGATGTCACCGACACCGTGCCACACCACTGCCTTCATGAGCTTCTCCTCGTGATCGCCGTCTCCGCGGCATTCCCGGCAGGGTCCGGGACAAACGCGATCACCTGACCCGCTGTCCGGGGTTCACGACTTGTTGCCGGGTTCCTTGGTCCGGCTGCCGAACTCGGTGTGGCCGTTCGGGCACTTCGGGATCTTGCGGCCTTCTTTGACGGGAGACCTTTTCACCGCACTTCGCGCAATGGAAGTCCCCGTCTTCTGCGCCTTTCGCCGGCTTTCGCGGTCATGGCAGAGTTCCTTCCTTCAGCTGGTGGTGGACATCAGGTCCCGGCAGGCCCGCTCGCACGACCGGCACGCGTCCGCGCAGATCCGGCAGTGCTCGTGCATCTCGGCGTGCGGCCCGCACTCGTCCCCGCACGACTTGCCCACCATCGCGCACGCTTCCCGCAGCGCGCGGATGATGTTCGCGTCGTAGCCGGTGTGCCGGGACAGCACGCGGGCGGTGGTGGCACACACGTCGGCGCAGTCCAGGTCGGTGCGCACGCACTTGGTCAGGTCCGCGACCGACTCCTCGCTCAGACAGACGTCGGCGCACGCGGTGCACGCCTCGGCGCACCGCCCTGCACGCCGGGGCGCGGCTGCTGGCCGTCGGCGTCCCGATCGCCGGGGCGCCGGTGGGCCGGGTGACCGACACCCCGCGCTACCGCCGGCTGGAGCGCCGGTACGGCGCGATGATCACCGGCCAGGAGATCAGCGGCTGCCACGTGCACGTCGGGGTACCGGACCGGGAGATCGCCGTGCAGGTGAGCAACCACGTGCGGCCGTGGCTGCCGGCCTTGCTCGGGTTGACCGCGAACTCGGCCATCCACCGCGGGCGGGACACCGGCTTCGCGAGCTGGCGGGCCGTCGAGACGTCGCGGTGGCCGTGTGCGGGCCCGCCGCCGGTGTGGACGTCGGCGGCGGAGTACGACGCGGCGGTGGCCAGGATGATCGAGTGTGGCACGGTCCTCGACGAGGACATGGTGTACTGGGACATCCGGCCGTCGGCCCACCTGCCGACCCTCGAAGTCCGGGTCAGCGATGTCCCGGCGACGGTCAACGAAACCGCGCTGCTGGCCGCACTCGTGCAGGCCCTGGTCTCGGCGTCCGTGCGGGCCGTGCAGGCCGGTGTGCCCGCGCCGCGGGTGCCCGGTCGGCTCCTGCGCATGGCGTACTTCCGGGCGGCACGCGAGGGCCTCGCGGGACGCTGGCTCGGCCGCCCTGCTCAAGCAGCTGCGCCCGGAGCTCGAAGCGTTCGGCGAATACCCCCGCGTGGCCAAGCTGCTGGCCCGTCAGCTCAATGGGGGGAACGGAGCCGACGGGCAGCGGGACCTCTGGCAGCGGCACCGGGACGTGCCTGAGCTGGCGGACACCGCCGTCCGCCGGACGTTGCTCGACTCGCAGCCGAGTCCGCCCGTACCGCGGCAGGTCACGGCCTGACGCCCGCCGGGGTCAGCACGAACCCGCTGCGGGGCCGCGCCGGGACCCGCCTCAGCGAGATGGTCAGATCCTGCTCCGGCACGTCGTAGTCCAGCCTCGCCAAGCGGATCACGAGATCTCGCAAGATCGACACCGTCGACGGCTCACCGGGACAGCGGTGGTTCGTCACCGGATCACCGCCGCCTTGCGGCACCAGCTCGAACGCGCCGATGTCGTGGCCGAGGAACCGCTCGGGGCGGAACACGAACGGGTCGCCCCACAGCTCGGTGTCGTGGTTCTGCCCCCAAAGGTGGAGCAGCACCATGGAGAACCGGGGAATGCGGTCGCCGCGCCAGGTGAGGTCCCGGACCGCGCGGCCGCCGATGAAGGGCGCGAACGGGTAGAACCGGCGTAGTTCGTGGGCGAACGCCTCGGCGAACGCGGTGTCTCCGGCGGCCAGGCGCTGCCGGTGCTGCGGCCAGCGGTGCAGCGCGTGCCCGGCGTAGGCGACGAACCAGCACACCGCGACCGTCGGACGGATGACGTTGAGCAGCTCGACCGCGGCCAGCCGGGGCGGCAGCAGTTCCCCCGTCGACCTCCCGGTGCCGCACGACAAGGTCGACGGCCGTACCGGGCTTGACCTCGGCCGCCCCGTCCCGCACCCGGGTGTGCGCCACTCCGGACGCCGACCGGGCCCGGAGGCCGGGCAGCCACGCGTACCCACCGAGCAGAGCAGCGATGGACTCGTCCGGCAAACGAGGGCGAATTCGCCTAGCCCACGGCGTACCCGCCCCGAGACGGGGTAAACCGCGGGCGCCGGGTCCCCGGCCGGATCAGGTGTTGCCTTCTTCGGAACTGATGTCGGCGAGCGCGGAGTCCGGGTCGCCTTCGATGGCGGCGTCGCCGAGGGACAGCACGCCGACCGGCCGGCCGTCCTCGACCACGGGAATGCGGCGCACGGCGGCTTCGCGCATGCGGGTGATCGCGGCGTCGGCGTCGTCGCCGGGGGACGCCGTGAGGAGCTGGTCGCTGCACACGTCGCCGAGCGTGCAGGCCGAAAGGTCGTCGAAGTCGGCCACCCCGCGAACGACGATGTCGCGGTCGGTGACGATGCCGCGCAGCTGCCCGTCCTCGACGACGAGCACGTTGCCGACGTCCTTTTCCCGCATGGCCCGGGCGGCTTGCCGCACGGGGGTGCCCGGCGACAGCGTCGCCAGGTCGGTGGTCATCAGTTCGCGCACCTGTTGAGTCATGGCAGTCCTTTCGTCGAATCACTTGCCGGTAATCGCGGCGCCGGAACGCGAACGGTCAGGGACGCCCGCGCGCCGGCGTCTGCTCGGCGACACCGTGCCGCAGCGGTGTCGACCCCGGGGCCGCGGTCGACTCGCCGACCGGCGAGCCGCCCGGCGTGCCGCTCACGGGTGGCGCCGCCTGGGGATCGCCGGGCGCGGGTTCGGCACCGTGGCGCAGCCGGTCGAGGCGGGTTTCGAGGAGCTGCAGGATCGCTACCCGCCCGCCGTGGGCGTGTTCGTGCTCGACGAGGGCGCGGACCTGGCTCTCGTCGAGCGACCGGATGCGGTGCTGCAGCACCCCGATCGGGGTCTGGTCGAAGTCGCGCAGCGGGAGCTCGTGCTCGGACATGCTGTCTCCTTTCTCGACCTGCGGCCTACCCGGTGCCGCGTCGAAGAAACACGGGGCGGCGATCGGGGTCCGCCGGGTTAGCCGCGGCCGGCGCGGGTAGCCGACGGCCCGAGGTCGCGCACGAGAGCAGTCGTGCCGGGAAAGGACGCACTCATGACCACACCGACCAAGCCACTGGCCGTCGTCACCGGGGCGTCGAGCGGGATCGGGCTGGAACTGGCGAAGCAGTTCGCCGACCACGGTTTCGACCTCGTGATCGCCGCCGAAGACGCCGAACTGATCAGCGCGGCGAAGCAGCTTCAGGAACGCGGTGCCGAAGTCGACTCCGTCCGGACCGACTTGGCCTCCTTCACCGGGGTGGAAGAGCTGATGGCCCGCATCGAGGCCGGCGGCCGCCCCATCGACGCGGTGGCGATCAACGCAGGGGTGAGCGTCGCCGGAGACGTCGCCGGGGACACCGACCTGCGCGCCCTGCTGAACATCATCAACCTCAACGTCACCTCCGCGGTGCACCTCGCCAAGCGGGCCACCACCGCCATGGCCGCACGCCGCCACGGGCGGGTGCTGTTCACCTCGTCGATCGCCTCGACCGCGCCGGTCCCCCACAACGCCGTCTACTCGGCCTCGAAAGCGTTCATCACGTCGTTCGCCGAAGCCCTGCGGATCGAACTGAAGGACACCGGAGTCACGGTCACCACCCTGCTGCCCGGTCCGACCGACACCGAGTTCTTCGAGCGGGCGGGCATGGAGGACACGAAGGTCGGCTCCGGCAAGAAGGACGACCCGGCCGAAGTCGCGCGGCAGGGTTACGAGGCGTTGATGAAAGGCGAGCAGAAGGTCGTCGGCGGGTCGGTCGCCAACAAGGCGATGGCGGGCGTATCGAGGGTTCTTCCGGACCGCGTCAAGGCCACCGCCCAGGGCAAGATGCACGAACCGGGCTCCGGGAAGCCCGACTGACCCCCGGGTGGCGGCGCAAACCGGGCGGACCGCCCGGCTCCGGGGCGTCGGCGGTCAGCCGGAGCCGCGAGAATCCGGGTGAGCGCCGGCATCAGCCTCTGCCAACACGACGATGACCAGTCGATCGCCCGGCGGATGGTGTGCCGCAGGAGCGCACCCACCCCTCTTCCAGGTCGACCCGCTGGTCCATGACCGTCACCGTCCCTCCGGACACCAGCGCCGCCCACGGCAGCGCTTCGTCCACCCGCTGCTCACGGCCGTCTTCGACGCCGAAGGCCAGGAGGCCCTCGCGGTCGGCGGCGATCTCGCCGGCGTTCGTGCCGACCAGATCCGGGCGTCGCCCGATCGCCGAGCAGCAAGGTGTCGACGTTGGCCTCGGCAGCTTGGCCACGACCTCGGCGAAACCGGTACCTCGTTCCGGTCCAGGCCCATGCGGTAGCGCTCGACGAGGCCGTCGAGCTCCTTCAGCCGGTGATCGGCCAAGCCGTCCGGATCTCCTGTTGCTCCCTTGAGTAGCCCGCGGCGCGGCCGCACGCGGACAGCTCGCGGGTGGTCTCCTGCGGCGCGGGTGCCAGCTTGATGTGCAACGCTCGGCGCGACTGCTGCTCTCCCGCCGGCAGCACGAGCCCCGGATGGAGAGTGGCCAGCTTGGCAAGCGAGGTGATCGTGTTCGCCGACGACGAGCCGGCATTCAGCAGCTCGTCGGCGAAGTCGAACGCGGTCAGGTCGGAAACCGGCAACTGCGCCCGCCAGTCGAAGAACCACTGCATGGCCCGCCGGCGGGCGATCGGCACGACCACCGAGGTGTCGACGCCGAGGCCGTCGGCACGAATCCAGCCAAGCGCGTCGGCGTGGTTGCCGGCCAGCCACCAGGTCACCTCGGCCGGCTTCACCACCAGCTTGGCCACGATCACCGCGACCTTGTCCAGCAGCCGCAGAGCTTTGAAGACGTCGCCGAACGTGGATTTCGGGGGGAAGGGGCTCGATGACATCCCGCCGTCCCACACCGGAGCAGGATCGAGTTCTGCTTCTTCGTGAGGTCGCCGAGGGCTTTGCCGAGCCTGTCGGCTTCGGCTTCCCGATCGCACGCGGCCTGGTCGTCGACGCCGGCCAATTCGCTTTCGAGCACCGCTCGGCGGTCTGCATGAGGCGAACTTCTGGGACGGTATTGCCGACGCGACAGCCAGACCGAGCCGGTGCGCGTGCCCCTGGCCGACTGCAGCCTCTTGAAGCGGCCGTCGCGCGGGCGGGAGAATTGGACGGCTCACCCTGCGACCTCGGTGAGGCTCCGCCGGGCCGGCGGATGCCCCACAGCTGCGGCACCACCCGGGCCCGGCAGCTGGATATGAAGGTAGCCAGGTAGAGCCAGTGCGGTTGATCCGTGGTTTCAGTACCAGCCGAGCTCGGCCAGCTGTTTCGCGGCTTTGCCCACGGGCCAGAAGCTCACCTTGTCCAACCGGCCCGACTCGGTCTGGAACTTGACGCCGCGGCTGAACGGCCCGCGCACCCGACGTACGCCGGTCACCTCGGCGCGGGCGATCCGGATCGGCACAAGGACCTGGACGCGCAGCTCGATCTGGGTTCGGCTGACCAGCAGGCTGGCGAACGGCCACGTCGCGCTGACGCCGTTGACCCGGGCCCCGCCCCGCAGGACGAGGTCGTAGTCCTCGTCCCGCAGCTCGGTGATCCGGCGCACGTGCTCCGGGGCCGGCGGCCGGACCTGGCCGAGACCTCCGGTCTTCTCCCGCCGCCGGATGCCGACAAACACCGTCGTCACCAAAAGAGCGCAGATCGCCAGCAGGACGATCCCCATTTCCGCGCCAGGGCTCATCGACGTTTCTCCCGCATCACCGGCGAAGTATCTCAGTCGAACAGACTCGTCAGCCAGTTCCAGACCTTCGGAGTTTCGACACCGGGAGACCTCGCGTCCGGTCGAACGCCTCCCCACGGCGCGACGTGGCAACCAGATCGGACCGGAAGCTGTCGGCGAGCGCGAACGTTCTCCCGCGAGCGCAAACCCAGCCCGGTCAGGTCAGGCTCACCACGACACCGGTCCGTCCCGCCGGGACTTCGCCGTGGAGCGGGATCACCTGCCCGGCCTCATACGTCTCGAGGATCAACAGCGGCAGCCCCGGATTGCCCACGAACCCGGTGGCGTCGGCGTTTCGGCGGCTCGGCGTAGCCGGCGGCGACCGCCGCGTCGATCTGGGCCCGGAGGACCTCGGCGTTGTCGCCGTTTCGAAGGGTAATAACCCCCAAAGTGAGCGGTCCGTTGAGACCTCTACCGCCCGAAAACGCGTCCTCCAGCACAACACCGTTCCGTGCGCTGGTCATCGACAACGTCAGCGGTCGGACGCTCGTCAACGTGTACCGTGCCTGCGGGGAATCGGGAGAGGCGAAGATGCCGGCAGGTGGCCGATGACCGGGCCCAGGTGCTACCCGAACAGCGGCCCCGGGTACGACGTTCCTTCCGGTTCCACCAGGACCGCCTCCGCGTCCTGCGGGTCGTACCGCACCACCACCGCCGAGCCCCGGGACGGCGCCTGGAACAACGGTGTCACCATCGTCGCCACCACGGTGCGCTCCCCCGTCTCCGTCGGGAAGCGGACGTGGACCACGAACCGCGGGTGACCCAGCACCCAGACGTTCGTGAACTCGATGTGCACCACTCGTCCCGTCACCTGCCGGCCCCGCTGCCGCAGCGCCTCCGCCCGGTCCTCCGCCTCCCCCTCACGAAGGAACGCCCGCAGCAGCACGACGATCAACACCAGCGCCACCACCGCCGACACCGCCGGGACCAGGTACGGCTCGTAGTACACGACCCAGTCCACATCGGACCAGGGCGCGGCCTTCCCGTCGAGGAACGGCAGCCGCTGCCCCACCGATTCCGGCGGCGTCCACGACGGGATCGCGACGCCGCTGCCCAACGCGACGCCCAGCGACGTCGTCAGCGAGCCGGCCCGGAAGCCGAGGCCGAGACCAAAACCAGGACGGTTCAGCGACATCCCCGCGCTCCACAGCATCGCGAAACCGAGGGATGACGCCACCGTCACCGCCACGCTGAAGAACAGCACCAGCGACACCGCCGGGCCCGCGTCGGCCCCCCACGCGTCGACGCGGTTCAGCGACATCAGCCGGAAGCCGTCCAGCAGGCCGAGCGCCCCCGACCAGCCCGCGGCCGCCCACGCCAGCGTCGTCGGGACGCCGAGCAGCCACAGGCGCCGGGGAGCTTCGAATCCGACCACGGCCGCCGCCTAGTCGATCGGGCCGAACACGGCGACCTTCGCCGGGTCGGCCGGGTCGACGCGGGCTTCGTGCCGGGTGCCGGGCGCGTACTGCCGGATCGTCGCCTGCGGTGTGATCAGCGGGGTCACCGTGCGGTAGGTGGTGCCGTCGGCGCGGGTGACCTCCAGCGTCGCGGTGTACTGCGCCTGCCCGGCGATCGTCCGGCCGGTCGGCTCCAGGGCGCGGATCACCAGCGTCGCCGGCTCGCACGTGTCGTACAGCCGCCGCAATTCGGTGCCGTAGGCCTGCAGCTCCTGCTGCTGACGCAGCTGCTCTTCCGGCGCAAGCGCCATGAACGCCGCCATGTCCGGGTCGGCGGTCAGGCCCCGCAGGGCCTGCGCGGCCAGCTGCGGGGTCGGCAGCTGCGGGGTGATGTCGTGCCCCTGCGCCGCCGCGGCCTGCCGGAACTGCTCCGCGTGCTGCCGGAAGTCCTGCGTGCCGCGGGCCATGCCCTGCTGGGTGGCCTCGTTGACCTTGTCGCGGATCTTCTTGAACATCGGCCCCGCCTTTCGCTGTGTGGTGTGCCCACAGCTTCGGGCGGGGCGCGTGCTACCGAACCCAGGTTTGCCCGTCGTCGGAGGCATCGAGGCAGGTCAGCGCCGCCCAGAAGACCGGCGAACGGCTCGGCTCGGCCCGTTCGCGCCACCGCGCCAGCCGCGTCCGCTGCCACGCGCAGAGCTCGGCGACCGGGTCGTCGCCGGCCAGTGCCGTGTCGACGGCGATCACCAGCTCGGCCATCGGGTCCGCGCCGGGCACCGCTGCCGACGTCGGCAGCGCCCACACCGTCGCGGCCACCAGCCGGGCCCCGGCCGCGACCGCCGCGAGCAGCACGCCGAACGGCTCGGCCAGGCCGAAGTCGCTTGCGCTGGCGCAGCCGATCAGGGCCACCCGCGCCGGCATCGCGTCCACTTCGGACAGCGCGAGGTCCGCCGCGGTGAAGGGCCGGTGCGCGCCGATCGGCGCGGCCGTGCCGGGCAGGCCGGCCGCGCAGGACAGGTGCAACGCGGTCTGCGCGCCGTGTTCGTCGCGGACCCGGCTGACGTGCCCCACGAACACCAGCCGCGAACACGGCTCGGCCAGCAGCCGCAGGAGCAGCCGCCGGTCGGTGTCGGTGCGGCGGACCAGGTCGAGACCGCGCGCGGCCGAGGGCCGGACGGGACCGGCGGCGAGCCGCGCGTCCAGGTGGCGGATCAGCGGCGACGCCGGATCCTGCTTGCCCAGCACCGAGCCCAGTTCGCCGAACGCACTCTAGCCGGGGATCCGCGGGTCGAGCAGGTAGACCGGCGGCCCGGGCGGCGCCGGCGGCCGGCGCGGGATCCCGACGGGAGCCAGCAGCGAAACGTCGGCGACGTCGAGGACACGCTCGTCGCCGTCGAAGCAAACGCCTTCCCCACCGGGTTCGAGCACGCGGTCCGGCCGCCGGTCGGGCAGGGCGAGCAGCCCCCACGGCACCGCGGCCAGCCTCGGCGACGGCTGCACCCGCAGCAGCGGACGCCGTCCGTCGACGGCCGCCTGCCGCAACCGCGCGACGAGGTCGGCCGGCAGCAGGTTCAGGCCGAGGATCCGGGCCAGCCGCTGTTCATCCGCGAAGGCGTTCAACGCCCGTCCGACAGCGTCGGGAACACTCTCACCTTCGTGCGGTGTCGGCGACGCGGCGTCCAGAAACTCGCGAGCCGTCGCGACGAGGGCAGTGTCGACCGGGTGGGTGTGGACGGTGTCGAGATCGCCGGTGCTCCGCCAGGTGAGGTAGGTGTGCCCGGCGTCGGCGTACCGCAAGAGGAACGTCTCACGCCCGGCGTCCGGCCAGGTGCGCACCATCGGGGTTTCCGTTCGGGGCAGGGCATACCGCTCGGCGGCGACGTCGAGCCAGCGGTCGAGCAGCATCGATGACGTCGGCGACCACCGCAGCGCGGGCGGCGGGGCCAGGCGCAACGGCAGCGACGACGTGACGGCGCCCAGCGCGGCGAGCGGCAGCCGATCGCCGTCGGACGCGACCTCGAAGGCGGGGACGGTCCCGGTGAGCTCGAGCGGTGGTCCCTCGGTGTGGGCCCCGACGGCGCAGGTGCGCTCGACGAGTTCCGCGACCAGCCTCGGCTCGTCCAGCCGGGTCAGCACGACCATCAGCAGTTCGGTCGCCGGGCCCGCGACACTCCGCGCCCACGCCGTGCGGGCTCGTGGCGACGCGAACTCGAAGCGGTACTCCGCCGCCGCCAAGGCCAGCGGGAGCAGCAATCGAGCAGCGCCCGCGGGTCGTCCCCACGCGCGAAGCCGATCGTGGCCGCGACGAAGTCCGTGTGCAGGCACTCCAGCCACATCCCGGACGCGCGCGCCGACTCTCGCGCCCGCGTCGCGTGGTCCTCGGCCGTGTCCCAGTCCCCCTCCGCCGCGGCGCATCGGGCCAACGCGACGTCGAGCCGTCGCAACCCCGGCGTGTCTTCGTGGGCCGTCCAGATCTTGCCGGCGTGCTCGAACTGGTCCCGCGCCTGCCGGACGTCGTCCGCGAGCAGCAGCAGCGTGCCCAGCGCGTGGCTCGCGTCCGCGACATCGCCGGTCGCGCCCGCCGCCGCGAGGTCGTCGCGGGCCGCGACGATCGCCGCGACCGCACCCGGGAAGTCACCGCCCAGCGCACGATCCGTGGCCAGGTCGACGGCGTACTTGGCCGGGTGGTCCGCGGTGAGCCGGACCAGGTCGGCACGCGCGTCGGCGTCTTCACCGCCGGCCTGGCGAAGCCGGGCACGTTCGGCCTGGACCATCGCGCGCAGGGACTCGTCGTCCAGCGCAGGCAGGATTTCGTCGAGTGCGGCCAGTGCCCCGGCCGGATCCCCGGCCGCCACCTGGACGCGGGCCTCGAGGATCCGCAGTTCCAGCTCATCGGCGCCGTGCGGGTCGAGCAGTTCGGGCGGGTACTGCTCCGGTCCGGCCGCCTTCCGCAGTGCCGCCCGATGCCGCTGTCCCGCGATCAGCTCACGGGCTCGTGCGACGTCACCCTCCTCGGTGGACAGTGAGATCACCACGCGGTCGGCCACCTCACGGGAGCCTTCGATCATCCGCAGCTCGGCGTACTGTCCGAAGTGGACGGCGGCGGCCGCGCTCACCCGGAAGGCCGTCAAGACGGCTTCGGCGCATTGGCGGGCATTGCGCAGGTCTCCCGCGGAGTAGCAGACGGTGGCCAGGTCACTGACGGCGGCGAGTTCGAGGTCGCTGCGGTCGAGCCGCTGCGCGAGCTGCCGCATCCGGCCGTACAGCCGTTGTGCCCCAACGATGTCCCGGGCCGCGGCGAGCCGCTTGGCCTCCTGCTGGACCTCGACGGCTTCGCCGAACAACCGCTGGTACTCGGGCTCGGTGAGCGAACACGCGGGCAGTTCGCCGTAGGGGGCCGGGTCCAGGCCGAAGTGCGCGGCGACGCACCGGCAGTTGTAGCCGTGCGAGCTCGCCCCGGCCAGTTCGGCCGGCACCGGCCGGTCCGGCGGAGTCAGCGGCGGCGGCAGACCCACGACCACGTCAGAACTCCCCGCCGGTGGCCGCGCGCTCGGCCAGCGTCCGGGCCTCCGGCGGCAACGCCTCGCGCGCCCGCACGAGCGACACCACCTCGGCCCGGTCCTCCGCCGTCGTGCCACCCAGGTCCTCGGCCGTCACGCCGACGATCAGTCCGAAGTGGACGGAATGCGGGCCGGCCAGGTCGACGGCACCGGCGAACCGCCCGACTCCCAGGCGCAAGGGGACTTCCGTGACCACCTCACCGTCACGGGTCGCGAACGCGGACAGCGCAGCGTCGGCGAACGCCCCGGTGACCTCCACTTCGAGCCGGGTGGCCGTCGGGGCCGCGACGACCCGCCAGGTCACGGTGTTCTCCGCGGCGTCGAGGACGCCCGGCGGCACCCGCGCCCAATCGACGCTCGTCCGCCCCTCGGCGACGACGCCTTCCCCGGCCTCGCCCGAACCTGCGCCCGCGGCCAGTGCGTACGCGCGCTGCCCCGGCGTCACGGCGGCCGCCAGCCGGGCCGCGGCTTCGGCGCGCACGACGTCGTCCTGGTCGTCGAACCAGGCCGACAACCTGGTGCACAGGCCGCGAACTTCATCGGCGACGGGCGTCGCGGCGAGCCCTCCGACGGCCGCGTCGAACAGTTCTCCGGGTGTGGCTTCGAAGCCGTCGAGCATGCCTTCGGCCACTGCCGCGGTGGCGACCGCGGCTTCGAGGTCGAGCAGCGCCGGGTCCAGGGACGGAATCCCGAGCACCACGCTCGCGGGCCACCACCGGCGGGCCCACAGCAGCAGCGCGAGCGTGGCCAGTCCGGGCCGGGCGGGGACGTCGACGTGCCCGGACGCTAGGGCCTCCAGGGCGTGTTCTTCCCCGACGAGCCGGGTCAGCCACGGTTCGGCGGCCGCCGCGTCGGTGAGTTCGACGCGCATCGAGGCGGGCACGCCGGCGAGCAGGTCGGCGAGGGCGAAGCGGACGAGACCGCCGTCCGCCGCGACGACAGGGGTGTGCACCGGGTGCGTCACGAGACGGCCTCCAGGTCCGGCAGGCGGGCCACGAGCGCGCGGCGCACCTTCGTCCGCAGGTCCAGCGAGGTCGAGCGGACGACGCCGGTGACGAGGTCTCGGACGTCCTCGGCGTCCGCCGGGAGATCTCCGCGTACGTCGAAACCGTGCAGGCGGATCCAGAGCCGGCCGAGGAACTGCTTGGCGAATTCGCGCAGCTCGCGCACGAGCTCGGCGTCCGGGCGCGGCGTGAGCGGTGTGGTGCCGGCCAGCGCCCGGCGCGCGTGGAGCACGTACCCCTCCCGCGCGACCTGGGCGTTGAGCTGCCGGGCGAACGCGGGTGCGGACCCGGGCGCGCCGCCGTCGAGCGGCCGGAGGGCGGGCGCGAGGACGACGCCGAGGGCAAAGCACGTGGCCAGGGCGGGCAGGCCGAGCCCGAACCCGGCCACGACCCGGCGGGCTTCGTCGTCGACGAGGTCGGCGACGGAACCGCGGTCATCCACGGGAAGCCGCCGCAGGGTCGCGCGCACTCGCCGTTCGACGCTGCGCTCGAGGAGTTCGGGGCCGGCTTCGTCCTGCCGGCGCAGCGGCGGGACAGCCGTGCGATCCCCGCGCTGCAGCCCGAGATCCGGCGCCGGCGAGCCGGACACGGCCTCGGCGGCCCGCGCGAGCGTCTCGGCTCCCCCGGGCTGACGCAGCGCGACGCCGAGGGCGTGTCCCGCGGCGCAACCGGCTCGCCACGCGGCGTCGGTGAGGGTGTCGACGAACTCGCCGAGCAACGCCACGGCGTCGTCCGGCGCGAGACCGGCGTCGGCGTGCCAGCGGCGGCGAAGCCCGGCGGTCAGGTCCGCGGCCGCCCGGGGATCGGCGAGGTACGCGGTCAGCTGCGCGACGCCGCCTTCAGCGCCTTCGCCGTGCAGCTCGCGCAACGCCGACGCGGCGGTCTCCGGTGCTTCCGGTCCCGGCGGGCCGAATCCCGTCGCCAGCTCGTACGCCAAGGGGAAGCAGACGTCCTGGACGTCGCCCGCGGTGATGCGCAGGGCCCGGCGCTGCCGCTTCAGGTGCACGAACCACGCGGCGGTCGCCCGCAGCCGCGGCGCGTCGGCGAGGAGCAGCTCGGTGATCTCGGCCGCCGCGGCGGGTTCCAGCAGTGGCCGGCCCAGTTTCGGCCGCGCCGCGGTGCGGACCACGAGCGGGTCGATGATCTTCTTGACGGTGCGGGTCAGCGGGCCGCCGTCCCCGGCCGACAAGACCTCGACGCCGGGGATCCGGTGCCACGCCGCCGCGAGAACGGCCGAGCGCAGCCGGGGCTTGCCCGATCCCGTCACCGCCATCCCCTCGCCACGATCGCACCTTACGTGATCGGGATGCCGCGTCGGCTGCGCTGCTCCGGCGGCACGCCAGGGCGGGCTTCAGGTCATGGACGGCGAGGACGCCACCACCATTGTGCCTACTGGGGGCCGTTGGTCAGCGAGAGGTTGAACGTGTAGCGGGACGCGCGGTAGACGTGCCAGCCGTACTCGACCACGCGGCCCGTGTCGTCGTACGTCGTGCGCTGCATGGTCAGCAGCGCCGCCCCCGGCTTCTCGTCCAGCAGCTTCGCGTCCTCTTCGGTCGCCAGGCGAGCGCCGATGTTCTGCTCCGCCGCGTGCAGGCGGACCCCCGCCGAGCGCAGCAGCTGGTAGAGGCCCTTGTCGCGCAGTTCCTCGTCCGTCGGGTCGATGACGCCGCCGGGCAGGTAGTTGTTCATCAAGGCCAGCGGTTCGCCGTCGGTCGAACGGAGGCGCTCGAGCCGCCGGACGTGCGTCAGGCCCGGGGCTTCCAGCAGCTCGGCGACCTCGGCGTCGGCTTCTTCGACGCTGTTGGCCAGCACCACCGACTCCGGCTTGCCGCCGAGGCCGGTGAGGTCGTCGAACAGGCTGCTCAGCCGCAGCGGCCGCGCCACCTTCGTCCGGACGACCTGGGTGCCGACGCCGCGCCGCCGCACCAGCAGTCCCCGGTTGACCAGCGCCTGGATCGCCTGGCGGATCGTCGGGCGCGACAGCCGCAGGCTGGCCGCCAAGTCGACCTCGTTGCCGAGGCGGGCGCCCGCGGGGAGGCGGCCGTCCTCGATCGCGGCGTGCAGCTGCCGGGAGACCTGGAAGTACAGGGGTTCCGGGCTGCCGGGGTCCAGCACGATCTCCCGGCCGGGGTCCCAGGCCGGGTGCGTGACGTCCACGCGGGACGACGGCGGCGGGGTGCTCATCGCCGGAAGCCTACCGCCAACTCGTCATCAGTAGGGATGACCTGATGTCCGTATGTCTTGACAAAGTCTCCGGGCGCGGGCAATCTCGATTTCGGACCAGCCGACGTCTGCCGGGAGGCAACTGTGACCGACCTGCTGCGGCGCCTCGTCGCGAAACGGGTGCACGACCCGGAAGCGATCGCCGAGGCGGCCGCGAACCGGGTGCGGGCCAAGTCGCCCTTCAACGACAAGGGCCGCACGATGATCATCGCCGCGGACCACCCCGCCCGCGGCGCCAACGCGGTCGGCGGCAACCCCACCGCGATGGCCCACCGCGGCGAGCTGCTCGAGCGGCTGTGCCTCGCCCTGGAACGGCCCGGGGTGACCGGCGTGCTGGCGACCGCGGACGTCATCGACGACCTGCTGCTGCTCGGCGTGCTGGACGGCAAGACCGTGATCGGGTCGATGAACCGCACCGGGCTGGCCGGGTCGAGTTTCGAGATCGACGACCGCTTCGCCTGCTACGACGCCGAAGCGATCGAGCGGATGCGGTTCGACGGCGGCAAGACGCTCACCCGGATCTGCCTCGACGACCCGGTCACGCCGAGCGTCCTCGAGAACACAGCGAAGGCCGTCAACGACCTGGCGGACCGCAAGCTGATCGCCATGGTCGAGCCGTTCCTGTCGGCCTGGGTCGAGGGGCGCGTCAAGAACGACCTCTCCCCCGACGCCGTCATCAAGTCGATCACGATCGCCGCCGGGCTCGGCCGCTCGTCGGCCTACACCTGGCTCAAGCTGCCGGTGGTGGACGACATGGAGCGCGTGCTCGCGTCGTCGACCCTGCCGGCCGTCCTGCTCGGCGGCGAGGTCAAAGACCCGGACGCGGCCTTCGCCGCGTGGCAGCGAGCACTCACCCAGCCGACCGTGCAGGGCCTGGTCGTGGGGCGGTCACTGCTCTACCCGCACGACGGGGACGTCGCCAAGGCCGTCGACACCGCGGTGGGGCTGTTGTGAAAACCGGCATCGCGAGGGCGGCCGGCACCGCTACCTGGAGGAGCACCGTGCACACCATCGAACATTGGATCAACGGCACCACCACATCCGCGGGCTCGACCCGCACGGCGCCGGTCCACGACCCCGCCACCGGACAACGGCAGGCACAGGTCCTGCTCGCCGAGCCGTCCGATGTGGACAGCGCGGTCGCGGCCGCGGGCAAGGCCTTCGAGTCGTGGGGCGACTCCTCGCTGTCCCAGCGGATCAAGGTGCTGTTCGCCTTCCGCGAGCTGCTGGTGAAGCACGAGGACGAGCTCGCGCGCATCATCTCGAGCGAGCACGGCAAGGTCGTCGACGACGCCCGCGGCGAGATCGTGCGCGGCCGCGAGGTCGTCGAGTACGCCTGCGGCATCGCCGACGCGCTCAAGGGCAGCTTCTCCGACCAGGTCTCGCGCGACGTCGACGTGCACGACTTCCGGCAGCCGCTCGGGGTGGTCGCCGGGATCACGCCGTTCAACTTCCCGATCATGGTCCCGCTGTGGATGCACCCGGTCGCCATCGCCACCGGCAACACGTTCGTCCTCAAACCCAGCGAGCGCGACCCGTCGGCGTCGAACTTCGTCGCGCGGCTCTACGCCGAAGCCGGGTTGCCCGAAGGCGTGTTCAACGTCGTCCACGGCGACAAGGTCGCGGTCGACGCGATCCTGGACCACCCGGACATCGCGGCGGTGTCGTTCGTCGGCTCGACGCCGATCGCCAAGTACGTGCACGAGCGCGCAACGGCGGCCGGCAAGCGCGTCCAGGCTCTCGGCGGGGCCAAGAACCACGCGGTCGTCCTGCCCGACGCCGACCTGGAGTACGCCGCGAACCACCTGACCGCCGCCGCGTTCGGCTCGGCCGGGCAGCGGTGCATGGCGATCTCGGTCGGCGTGGCCGTCGGAGCGGCCGGCGACAAGCTGGTCGAGATCCTCGAGCGCAAGGCCCGCGCAGTGCGGGTCGGGCCCGGCTCGGACCCGGCCAGCGACATGGGTCCCGTCGTCACCGAGGCCGCCCGCGCACGGGTGGTCGCCGCCGTCGCCGGGGGCGCCGAACAGGGTGCTTCGGTGGTGGTCGACGGGCGTGGCCTGACGGTCGACGGCCACGAGGAAGGCTTCTTCGTCGGCCCGTCCCTGCTGGACCACGTCACCACCGACATGCGGGCCTACCAGGAGGAGATCTTCGGGCCGGTATTGGCGGTCGTGCGCGCGGAGACCGTGGACGAGGCGATCGCGATCATCAACGCCAACCCCTACGGCAACGGCACGGCGATCTTCACCGCCGGCGGCGAGGCGGCGCGCAAGTTCCAGCGCGAGGTCAAGGTCGGCATGATCGGCGTCAACGTGCCGGTCCCGGTCCCGATGTCCTACTACTCCTTCGGTGGCTGGAAGGACTCCCTCATCGGCGACAGCCCCATCCACGGTCCGGCGGGCGTCCGCTTCTACACGCGCGCGAAGGTGGTCACGACCCGCTGGCCGCACACGAGCGCCTCGGCGGAGTTCACCTTCCCTACGTCCAGTTAACCGGAACACCCATCTCCGGTTTCCGGTACGGTGGGTGGCGGCACCGACGAAGGAGGCCACCGTGGGGTATCGAGGCCCGCTCCCGAAGAACGCCGTCGACCGCGTCAACACCTGCGTCGGCACGCTCCGGACATCGCCGCGCTGGGGACGGCTGGTCCGCCGTCACCTCACCCAGGTCACCTACACGGGACGCCGGTCGGGCCGCACGGTCAGCACCCCCGTCGGGTACCGGCGCGCGGGCGACGTCGTCACCATCGGCGTCCGGCTCCCCGACGCGAAGAACTGGTGGCGCAACTTCACCGGCGAGGGCGCCCCACTGTCTCTCGAGCTCGACGACACCGAACGCACCGGCCACGCGACAGCGCACCGCGACGCCAAGGGCCGCGTCACGGTGACCGTCCGGCTGGAGAAAGACGCCTAGGACGCCATCCCGTGCCAGAGCAGATGGGCGAGGCCCGCCGCGTCGCCGCGCCAGTCACCGTTCGGGTCGAGCAGCAGCAATCCGGCCAGGCCGCGCAGCACCACGAGCGGGTCGAGGCCGGGCCGCACGGTCCCGGCCGCCTCGTTGGCCTTCAGCAACGTCGACACCGCGCCGACCATCGCCTCGTACGCGCTCGCCGGCAGCTCGCCGCGGGACGCCGTCGCGCGGCGCAATGCGTCGGCCAGGCCCTTCTTGGTCATCATGTAGTGCGCCAGGTGGTCGGTCACCCATACCCGGAACGCCTCGTCCGCGGGGTGCTCGTCCAGCAGCACCGGCACGATGTCGACGATGTGCCGCACCTCGCGCTGGTACACCGCCAGGATCAGCGCCTCCGGCGTCGGGAAGTGCCGGTACACCGTGCCGACGCCGACCTCGGCCTGCTTCGCGATCGCGTTGAACGAGACTTCGCCCGTCTTGGAAAGCGACTCCGCGGCGACGACGAGGATGCGTTCGTGGTTGCGCCGGGTGTCCGCGCGCCGGGGACTGACCGATCCCGTCGTCATCGTCCTCCCGCTCCTCGTGCCGTTCCGCCGAATCTAACCCAGGCCTGGAGCGACTCCAGCATGATCGGCTCGTTGCGAACCGGATTGTAATCCGCTAGCCTCGCGATCGGGTGAAGCGGATGAGTATCCGCTCCCCGTTCGCCGCCACCACCACCGTCAGGTACCCACCCGGACGAGCTGCGGAAAGAGACCAGTGGACATCTCACTCGAAGTCAACGGCAGTACCGAACACCTGGAAGTCGATCCCGGTGTGACCCTCCTCGACGCGCTGCGCGAGCGCCTCGACGTCACCGGTCCGAAGAAGGGCTGCGACCGCGGGCAGTGCGGCGCCTGCACCGTGCACGTCGGCGGCCGGCCCGTGCTTTCGTGCCTCACCCTGGCCGCCACCGTCCGGCAGCCGGTGACCACCGTCGAAGGACTGTCCACAGAGGACAACCTGCACCCGGTGCAGCAGGCGTTCGTCGACCAGGACGCCCTGCAGTGCGGGTTCTGCACCGCCGGGCAGATCATGTCGGCGGTCGCCGCCGTCGAGCAGGACGTCGAAGACGTGCGGGAGTTCATGTCCGGCAACCTCTGCCGGTGCGCGGCCTACCCGAACATCGTCAAGGCCGTCGACCAGGCGAGGCGGGCCGATGCGTCCCTTTGAGCTGACCGCCCCCACCACCGTCGAAGACGCCCTCGCCTCGTCCGGCACGTTCCTCGCCGGCGGGACGACGCTGGTCGACCTCATGAAGCTCGACGTCCTCACTCCGCAGCACGTCCTGGACATCAACCAGGTGCCGCTGCGCGGCATCGACACGAGCGACGGCCTGCGCTTCGGCGCGCTGGAGCGGATGAGCGCCATCGCCGCGCACCCGCAGGTGTACCCGGCGATCTCGCGCGCCCTGCTGCTGAGCGCGTCCCAGCAGATCCGGAACATGGCCAGCATCGGCGGGAACCTGCTGCAGCGCACGCGCTGCACGTACTTCCGCGACGTCGCCACGCCGTGCAACAAGCGCGAGCCCGGCAGCGGCTGCTCCGCGCTCGAAGGCGCCAACCGGATGCACGCGATCCTCGGCACCAGCGACTCGTGTGTCGCCACGCACGCCAGTGACGTCGCCGTCGCCCTCGTCGCGCTCGACGCGCGCCTGCGGCTGGCGGACGCCGAAGGCACCCGCGAAGTCGCCCTGCGCGACTTCTACCAGGTGCCCGGCGACACCCCCGCGCTGGAGAACGACCTGCGCCCCGGCGAGCTGATCACCGAGGTGCTGGTCCCGCGGCTGGACTGGGCGACGAACTCCACCTACGTCAAGGTGCGCGACCGGCAGTCCTACGAGTTCGCGTTGTGCTCCGCCGCGGTCGCGCTGGACGTGCGCGACGGGAAGATCGCCGACGCCCGCGTCGCGGCCGGCGGCGTCGGGACGGTGCCGTGGCACCTGCCCGCCGTCGAGGACGCCCTGCGCGGCGCCCCGGCGACCCAGGCCACCTTCGAAGAAGCCGCGGCCGTGGCGACCGACGGTGCGCGCCCGTTGTCCGACAACGGTTTCAAGGTGTCGCTGCTCAAGCGGACGATCGTCCGCGCGCTGCTCGAACTGACCGAGGGGAGCTCCCGATGATCACCCGGCTGGACGCGCCGCTGAAGGTCACCGGCGGGGCCAAGTACGGCGCCGACCACACCTTCCCCGGCATGGCCTACGGCTACGTCGTGCTCAGCACGATCGCCCACGGCGAGATCGAGGCCGTGGACGCCACCGCGGCGAAGAGCGCACCCGGCGTGCTCGAGGTCTACACGCCGTTCGACCCGCTGACGCTGCAGACCCCGAGCATGCCGCCCTTCGGCGAGACGTGGGTTCCGTTGCAGAACAAGGAAGTCACCTACTACGGCCAGCCGATCGGCTTCGTCGTCGCGGAGACGTTCGAGCAGGCCCGGGACGCCGCGACCCTCGTCGAGGTCGCCTACCGCGAGCGGCCCGCCCGGACCTCGCTCGCCGAACACCTCGGCTCGGCCGAACCCGCGCCCCCGGCCATGGACGGCGCACCGCCGGAAATCGAGGTGCTCGAAGACGGTGTCGAATCCTTCGATGCCGCCCTGGCCGCGAGCCCGGTGGTCGTCGAGGCGACCTACACGACCGCGACGCAAAACCACGCCGCGATGGAGCCGCACTCCGCGGTCGCGGTGTGGGACGACGGCGAGCTGACCATCTACAGCGGGAACCAGGCGTCGAACATGCAGGCGGCGGAAGTGGCCACGGCCCTCGATCTGGCGCCGGAGGCCGTCCACGCGATCAACCCGTTCGTCGGCGGCGCGTTCGGCGGCAAGGGGCGGACGTCCACGCCGGCGTTCCTGGCCGCGGCCGCGGCCCGCGCCCTCGGCCGGCCGGTGAAGGCCGCGCTCACCCGCGAACAGGTCTTCACCGCCACCGCCGGCCGGGCCGCGACGGTGCAGAAGCTCGCGCTCGGCGCCGAGCCGGACGGCACCCTGGTGGCCCTGCGCCACGACTCGTGGTGCCACACCGACACCGCCCGGTCGTTCGTCGAACCGACGTCGCACGGCACCTCGCGCGAGTGGTACGCCACGAAGAACCTGTCCATCTCCCAGAAGATCGTGCCGCTGAACGTCCCGCCGACGACGTTCATGCGGGCTCCCGGCGAGGCACCCGGGTCGTTCGCGCTGGAGAGCGCGGTCGACGAGCTCGCCGTGAAGCTGGGCATGGACCCGATCGAGCTGCGCGTCCGCAACAACTCGACCGCCCCGCCCGGCCACGACCTGCAGTGGTCGAGCAAGCACCTCGACGAGTGCTTCCGCATCGGCGCGGACCGCTTCGGCTGGGCGCACCGCCCGGCGGGCTCGCGCACCGATGGCGACTGGCTCGTCGGCATGGGCGTGGCCACCGCGGTGTTCCCCGCCCTGCGGTTCCCGGCCACCGTCGGCATCACCCTGCGGGCGGACGACACCGCCGTCGTCGCGACGAGCGGCGCGGACCCCGGCACCGGCCTGCTGACCGTGCTCTCCCTGGTGGGCGCCGAATCGCTGGACATCCCGGCGGACCGGATCACCCCGCGCCTCGGCGACTCGGCCCTCCCGCCGGGCGGCATGTCCGGCGGCTCGACGGCGACGGCGAGCGCCGGCACGGCGATCATGCTCGCCGCCACCAAGGCGATCGACGAGCTGACCGCGCTCGCCGCCGACCCCGGCGCGCCGTTCGACGGGCGGGAGGTCACCTACGCCGATGGCCGCGTCTTCGCCGACGGCGAGTCGATGACCTTCGGCGAGCTGCTGCGGACCGTGGGACGCGAATCGCTCGAGGTGACCGGCACGTCGGCGCCCGGGGAGGAGCTGACCAAGCACTCCTTCGCCTCCTGGGGCGCCCAGTTCTGCGAGGTCCGCGTGCACAAGTGGACGCGCGAGGCCCGGGTGTCGCGGATGCTCGGCGTGTTCGACGCGGGCCGGATCATCAACGACAAGGCGGCCCGCAGCCAGCTCATGGGCGGCATGATCTGGGGCGTCTCGGCGGCCCTGCACGAGGGCCTGGAGATCGAGGCGAACGGCCGGCTCGCGAACGGCGACTTCGCGAGCTACCTGGTCCCGGTCAACGCCGACATCCCCGAGGTCGACGTCCAGTTCGTCGAGTACCCGGACACCCTGCACAACGCGGTCGGCGCGCGGGGGCTCGGCGAGATCGGCACGGTCGGCATGGCCGCGGCGGTCGCCAACGCCGTGCACAACGCCACCGGCATCCGGGTCCGGCACATCCCGATCACCATCGAAGATCTGCTCGAAGACTGACCGCCCCGGGCGGGGCACGCGAGTGCCCCGCCCGGGTGCGTTGGTCCACCTGGCCGAACCGGACCGGCGCCGTTATCCATTCGCGACAACTCCCGCGACGGTTCGCCCATGACGGCGGCCGGTCCCCGGTCCTAGGCTGACGGGCGCTCGCCCGATCTTCCTCGAAGGGACCCCCCGGCATGACCGACCCCGTCGTCCCCACCGCGTCCGGCGCGGTCCGCGGTCAGGTCACCGCCGCCGGCTTCGCGTTGTTCCGCGGCATCCCCTACGCCGCCGCTCCCGAGGGCGACCTGCGCTTCGCCGAACCCGTCCCGGCCCCGCCGTGGGAGGACGTCCGCGACACGAGCAGACCCGGGCCGACCGCGCCGCAACGCCGCCACGACGTGCCGGGGCTCGACCTCTCCCCCCTCACCGGCAGCGGCTGGCGGCCGGGACCGGAGTACCTGACGGTCGACGTCTGGACCCCGCAGCTCGGCGCGGCCGGCCTGCCCGTGCTGGTGTTCGTGCACGGCGGCGCGTTCCTCGGCGGCACCGGGTCGGCGCCGGTCTACGACGGCACGTCGTTCTCCCACGCCGGCGCGGTGCTCGTGACCGTCCAATACCGCCTCGGCGTCGACGGCTTCCTGCCGCTGGACGGCGGGACGACGAACCTCGGGCTGCGCGATCAGCTCGCGGCCCTGCGGTGGGTCCAGGAGAACATCGCCGGCTTCGGCGGCGACCCCGGCAACGTCACGTTCTTCGGCGCGGCCTCCGGCGCGGTGAGCGTCGCGTGCCTCCTCGGTTCCCCGCTGTCGCAGGGGCTCTTCCACCGGGCCATCGTCCAGAGTGGACACCCGGACATGGTGCGCGACGGCGTCCAGGCGCGCCGCCTCGCCCGGGTGATCGCCGACGAGCTGAAGGCCGAACCGACCGCCGAGGCGTTCCGGAAGGTCTCGACCGAGCAGCTGCTCGACGCGCAGGACGCCGTCCTGCGCCCCGGTGGTGCCCCCGACCTGCGCGACGCGCTCGGCTACGACCGCGGGTACGGGCTCAGCCCGTTCCTCCCGGTGGTCGGCGACGACGTCCTGCCGCAGCACCCGGCCAAGGCGATCCGGGCGGGCGCGGGCCGCGACGTCGACCTGGTCGTCGGCAGCTGCAGCGAGGAAATGCGGCTCTACCTCGTGCCCACCGGCGCGCTCGACGCGGTCACCGACGACCAGGCCGTGGCGTCGCTGGCGGTGTCGCACCCCGATCCGGCCGGCGTGCTCGTCCGGTACGGCCTCGGCTCGGACCGCTCGGCGGGCGAGGTCCTCGTCGCGGCCCTGACCGACCTGGTCTTCCGCGACGGCGTCCGGGACCTGGCCGAACACCACGGCGGCCGGACCTTCCGGTATGAGTTCGAGTGGGGTTCGCCGCTGCTCGAGGGCAGCCTGGGCGCGTGCCACGGGCTCGAGCTGCCCTTCGTGTTCGATGCGCTGAAGCCGGCGTCCGGGCCGCGGGGGCTGCTGGGCGAGCACCCGCCGCGGGAACTGGCCCGCGACCTGAACGACGCTTGGTACCGCTTCGCCGCCACCGGGTCGCCCGGCTGGGAAGAGTACACCGGCGAAGACACGCTGTTCCACACGTACTGACCCCTACCCCGGGGGGCGGTTGACGACGCCCCCGCCGCGCTGCCAGGCTCAGACCGCCCGGACGGCCGGATGAAATGGGGACCACCGATGCCCGAGGCGGGCTCTGCCGCACCGCCGCGCGCGCTCGTACGCACCCTGCTGCGCAGCGGCACCCCCGCGGAGCCGGCCGGGCCTCCGGACGAGCACGGCGACCTCGCCGACGTCGGGGACGCGACGCTCGCCCGCGCCGCGCGCTACTGGGTCGTCGTGCCGCTGGCCTACCGGATCGCGGCGTTCGTCAAGGTGTTCATCGGGTTCACCGCGGCCAACGGCCGGCTCGGGCTCGGGCCGGTGCTGGCGGCCACCGTGTTCGCCGTCGCGGCCAACACCGCCGCGATGGCCTGGGTGCTGCGCTCGGGCGGCCTGCGGGCCCGCGTCACCGGCCGGGCCCTGGCCCTGGACCTGGCCGTCGGGGTGGCGCTCAACTTCGCCGTCGCCGCCACGGCCCCGGCATCGGTGCAGCCGTTCGCCGTCGACGTGTCGTGGACGTGGCTGGTCGGCGCGGTCGCCATGTGGGCGGGCACGTCCGGGCTGCCCTCGGCGCTGTGGCTGCTGGTGGCGGCCCTCCCGCTCCGGGCGCTCCTCACGCTGGCCGGTGGCCTGCCGCTGACCGACCAGCTCTCCGTGACGCGCTCGATCGGCTGCATGATCGCGCTGGGGGTGGCGATCGTGCTCGCCGCGGGCATCCTGATCCTGCTCGGCGCGGGCACGCGGTTCGCGGTCGACATCGGGATCCGGCGCGGGCGCGAGGCCGAGCGCCACCGGACGCGGCGCATCATGCACGACAGCGTGCTGCAGACGTTGGAAGCGCTCGCCATCTCGACCCCGGGCGACGACGCGCACGCCGTGAGCCGGCTGTCCGAGGTGCGTTCGGTGGCGAAGGCCGAGGCCGCCGAGATCCGCCGCCGGATCACCGAGCCGGTCCCGAACGGGACGACGCGCGGGTTCGCGGTCGAGCTCGCCGACGTCGCGACCGAGATGGCCCGCGACGGTCTGCGCACCCAGCTGGTCGCCGCGGACTTCGCCGACGACGACAAGCTGTCCCAGGACCGCCGCACGGCGATGTGCGAAGCGGTGCGGGAAGCGTTGCGCAACACGGTGAAGCACTCCGGGACGAAACAGGTCGTGCTGCGCGTGGAGGAGCGCGACGGCGGGATCGCGGTCGTGGCGCGCGACCAGGGCGAGGGCTTCGACGTCCGCGAGCGGCCCCCTGGCTTCGGCATCACCCAGTCGATCTTGGCCCGCCTGGCCGAGGTGGGCGGCCACGGCACGGTGGACTCCCAACCGGGCCGCGGCACCCGCGTGACCATGTGGGTGCCGAGCTAGCGCTGCCCGTCAACGGCTCTGCGCGGCGGTCCAAGACGGCGGCGAAGGCCGGGGCGCACCATGCCCGGACAAGCCACCGCGGGAGGAGAATCCCATGTCCGACGCACTGCGCCGGGATGCGCTGGGCACGCCGGGTGTCGTCTTCCTCGTACTGGCCGCCGTCGCGCCGCTCACCGGCATCGTCGTCATCGCGGCGCTGGGCATCGCGCTCGGGAACGGCGGGGGCATGCCGGGCGCGTTCCTGCTCGCCGCCGTGATCCTCGTGCTCTTCGGCGTCGGCTACGCGCAGATGAGCAAGGTCGTCACCGGCGCCGGCGGGTTCTACGTCTACGTCACCAAGGGGCTGGGCCGCCCGCTCGGCCTGGTCGCGGCGCTGATCGCGCTGCTGGGCTACAACTGCTTCGTCGCCGGCGCGGTCGGGACGAGCGGGTTCTTCACCGCGAACGTCGTCGAGCAGGTCTTCGGGTGGCACACGCCGTGGCAGCTGTGGAGCCTCGCCTCCGCCGCCGCGGTGTTCGCGCTCGCCCGGCGCGGGGTCGACGTCAGCGCGAAGGTGCTCGGCGTCTCGCTGGTCCTGGAGGTGTCGATCCTGCTCGTCCTCGACGTCGCGGTCGCCGTCCGGACCGGCCTGGACGTCCACGCCTTCGCGCCCGGCGTGGTCTTCTCCGGCTCGGTCGGGGTCGCGTTCCTGTTCGCCTTCAACGCGTTCGTCGGCTTCGAGGCCACCGGGTTGTTCAGCGAAGAGGCCCGGGACCCGTACCGGACGATCTCCCGCGCGACCTACACGGCGATCGTGCTGATCGGCGTCTTCGCGGCCTTCACGACGTGGGCGGTGGTCAGCGCGACGAGCGTCGCCGAGGCCGGGAAGACCGCCCAGGACCACCTCGCGACCGGGGATCTCGTCTTCTCGATCAGCCACACCTACCTCGGCTCGTTCCTCACCGACGTGATGATGCTGCTGCTGGTCGTCAGCCTGTTCGCGGCGCTGCTGGCGCTGCACAACTCCGCGACGCGCTACCTGTTCGCGCTCGGCCGCGCCCGGGTGCTGCCCGCGGTCCTCGGCCGGACGAAGGCGGCGAACGGCGCGCCGTACGTCGCCAGCGGGACGCAGATCGGGGTGGCGGCGCTGATCGCGGCGGGGTACGCGCTGGCCGGGCTGGATCCGCTCGCCGATCTCACCGCCAGCATGACCGGCATCGGGACGCTCGGGGTGATCGCCCTGCAGGCCCTGGCCGGAGTCGCCGTCGTCGCGTACTTCCGCCGGCGGCGCGACCCCCGGATCTGGCGCACCGCGGTGGCTCCCGGCCTCGGCGGGCTCGGCCTGATCGCCGTGACCACGCTGGCCTTCCTCAACTTCCCCACCCTCGCCGGGTCCGACGCGCCGGCGATCGCGCTGCTGCCGTGGCTGCTGGCCGTGGCGGTGGCCGGCGGGTTCGCGCTCGCGGTGTGGCTGCGGAGCCGCCGACCGGACGTCTACGCGGGCCTGGACGAGCTCGGGCTCGACGCCGAACCCGTGTCGCGTTAGGCCGCGCGGCGGGCGTCGCGCTCGGCGGCCAGGCTCGCGCGGCAGGCCGCGGTCAGCCGGGTGGTGGCGGCGCTGCCGCCGCGCCCGCAGCGCGGGCAGGTCATCGAAACGGCCAGCGACAGCTCGTCGACGGCGACGCACAGCTCGGACCGGCAGCCGCGGCACCAGCGGTGCCGGGTGACCGGGCTGACGTGCGTCGGCGAGGCGACGCACTGGTGGATCCACCGGCCGTGCACGTGGCAGGTCAGGCGGTCGTCCGGCGTCAGCAGGCCCATGTCCTCGGCGTCGTCCTCGGTGGCGAGCAGGACCGGCAGGCTGCGGATCCGGGTGGTGGTGCAAGTCGTGGTGGTCATCGTGGTCCCCTTCCTCTACCCGTTCGTCGAAGGGCGGCCGCCGGATTCGACAGCCGGGAGAGGTTGGCCGGAACTCGGTGGTTCCTGGCATTCCAGCCACTGCCGGGCCCACGCGAAGATCGGTAACTTCGGCGCGTGTCGAAATTCCTGCTCTCGGTCCACGTCCTGGCGGCGATCCTCGCCGTCGGCCCGGTCGCCATCGCGGCCAGCATGTTCCCCGCCGCCGTCCGGAAGGGCGATCTCAAGATCGCGAAGGTGCTGCACCGGATCTGCCGCGTGTACGCCTACGCCGCCATCGCGGTGCCGGTGTTCGGCTTCGGCGTCGCGGGCACGATGCACGTCATGGGCGATCCGTGGCTGCTCACGTCGATCGGGCTGACCGCCGTCGCGGCCGCGGTGCTCGCGCTGCTGGTGCTGCCGCGACAGAAGCGGCTGCTGGCCGAAGAGTCCACTTCGGACAGACTGGCCCGGCTCGCCATGGTCACGGGCGTGTTCAACCTGCTCTGGGCCGCCGTGACGGTGCTGATGATCGTGCGGCCGGGCTCCTCGACCGGCGCCTAGCCGGGCACGCGGACGGCGACGAAGTCCGGCCGCCGCCGCAGGGCGAACCCGAGGGAGAGGTAGAGGCGGATCGCGGAGGTGTTGCTCGCGGCCGCGTGCATCACCGGCGTCTCGCCGCGCTCCCGGATGCCCGCGGCCACGGCGAGCACGAGCCGCGTCCCGAGGCCCTGCGCGCGGTGGGCCGGGTCCGTGCACACCGCGCTGATCTCGGTGTAGCCCGGCGGGTGCAACCGCTCCCCGGCCATCGCGACCAGCGCGCCGCCCCGCCGGATCCCGAGGTACGTGCCGAGCTCGACGGTCCGCTTCCGGAACGGCCCGGGCTTCGTCCGCTCGACGAGGTCGAGCATCTCCGGCACGTCCGCGAGCCCCAGCCGCACGGCTTCCGGGTCCGGCGCGGCCGCGACGCCCTCGTCGACGAGCTGGACGCCGGGAAGCTCGTCGAGCACCTCCCAGCCCGACGGCGGCCGCGCGGCGGGGGCGGCGAGCACGACGACGGCTCCCGGCCCGGCCAGCTCGGCGACGTCGAGCCAATCCTGCTCCCCGGGAGCGTCGGGAAGGCCGAGGAAGGGAGCGACGTCCTCGGGGTAGCGCACCACGCGCCCACGCCGTTCCGCGAAACGGGCGTGCGGGCCGGACAGCGACGCCCACGTCGGGTTGTCGAGCGGAGAAGGCACACCGCCAGGATGCTCAAAATCGCCGACGCGACGTCGGCGCTCCCACATCCTGAGCACGCGCTCAGCCGACCGTGGTCAGCTCGTCGTCCGAGAGCACGCCGGGGCCGGCCGACACGACCAGCCTGCCGTCATTGATCTTGTAGGTGTAGTCGCCGTTCTTCGCGACGAAACCGTCGCCCGAAGCCTGGGCGGGCAGCACGATGTGGGTGTTGTCCGAGGCCGCCTGCCCGCGGGCCTGGCCGTCGTAGAAGATCCGGCCGTCGGGCACCTGGCAGATCGTGATCAGCGACTTCACCGTCTGCGCGACCAGCAGCGCCGTCCCCTGGCCGCCCGGCAGGTACCGCGCCGCGTCCCCGGGGCAGGGCTTGCCCGCCGGCGTGGCCGACGTCGTCGGAGACGTGGACGGCGTCACCGGCGGGGTGACGCCGTTCGCGGTCGTGACCACGGTCTTCGTCGTCGGCAAGGCGGGCGTCGTGTACGACGGGAACGGCCCGGACGCGTCCGGCGAGGGCGTCGAGCGCCCGGCGAACAGCAGGACCCCGCCCACCGCCACCCCGGCGACCAGCATCAGGGTCAGCAGCACCCACAGCGCCCGCGCGCGAGCCCGGCCGGGGGCCAGGCTCGAGCAGGTGCCGCACCGTCCGGCCGCGGGGTCGTTGACGGCGCCGCACTGTGCGCACATCCAGGGGGCACCCGCCATCGGGCCTCCTTCTCCCCCCTCATCGTCACCGACGCGGGCGCGGGCTGCAACGCCCCGTTACGCCTGATGGACGACGTTGACCATCCAGGGGATGCCGAACTTGTCGACGCACGCGCCGAATTCGTCGCCCCACATCTGCTTTTCGAACGGAACCGTCACGGTTCCGCCGTCGCTCAGCTTGTCCCAGTAGCCGCGCAGGTCGCCCGCGTCGTCACCGCTGAGGCTCACCGAGATGTTCGTGCCCGGGTTGTGGTCCACCCCGGTGGGCGTGTCGGACGCCATGAGCGTGAAGCCGTTGTCGGTCTCCAGCTGGGCGTGCATGATCTTCTCCGCGTCCGCCCCTTCGGGTGAACCGGATTCCCCGAACGTGTTGACGCGGAGGGTGCCCCCGAAGACGTCCTTGTAGAACTCCATGGCCTGGCGCGCGTCGGCGCGGAAGCTCAGGTACGGGTTGAGAACGGAAGCCACGGCGATCTCCTTTGCTCGGAAGAGAGCAGCATCCTCGCAGAAGCGTGTGACCTCGACAAACGCGGGAATTTCAGACGACGAACCGGCGGTCCGCGTGCGGTTCCAACGGCAGCGCGCCGTGCAGCGCGGCGCGGGCGCGCAGCTCGAGCGCGCGGTCGAGGGGCGGGGACCCGGCGGCCGCGGCGGGGTGGAACGTGCCGCGGTCGAAGAGGTAGACCAGTGCGAGCTTGCGGTCGCGGCGCCCGCCCGGCTCGGCGAACTCGACGGTCGCCGACCGCAGGCAGCCGCCGTAGCCCGCCCGGGCCAGCCGGTCCGCGACGTCGACCAGGTCGCCGGTCAGCACGCGCAGGTCGCGGTCGCGGCGCCAGCACCGGACCGTCGAACGCCCGTGGAGGTCCTGCGTCACCAGCGGGTGCACCGGCAGCCGCGCCGACGTCGCGGCGATCAGTTCCGCCTCGGTGCGGGCCAGCGCGTCCCCGTCCACCTTGAAGCCGATCGTGCCTCCGCCGGTGGGCGTGAGACCGAGCGCGGCGCGCATCCGCGGGGCGGCCGCGGCGAGGGTGTAGAGGGACTGCAGGTGCGGACGGGACGTCCAGCAGCGGACGAGCTTGCTGTCCAGCAGGGTCACGGGCGGTGTGTCCTATCTCCGGTCGAGAAGGCCGCGGGGCCGGGCGCTCTGGCAATGTCCACAGTGGACGTCAGGCGCGGGGACGCGGGGTCGGAAGGGACAGCATGCGCCCGCGGCCGCCGGTTCCGGTCCGGAACCCCGCGATCACGCGGCGAACGGCAGCACTTCGCCGCCGAACGGTCACTCGGAGTCAGGTTCAGCCGATCAGCGGTATCCCTTTCGCCTCACGGCGCGGAGACGACCACCTTGCCGAGGTTCCGCCGGCTCCGGAACCGCTCGAACGCCGCGCCGGCGTCGTCGAACGGGAAGACGCCGTCGACGACCGGTTCGAGCGGGCGCACGGCGAGCCACCGGACGAGGTCCTCGGTGTCCTCGCGGCTGCCGACCCAGATCTTCCGGATGCTCGCGCCGCTGCGGAAGAGGTCCATGAAGTCCACCGGCGTTCCCCCGGCGCCGACGAACCCGACGAGCGCGATGTCGGCGTGGTGCGTTCCGGCCGCGACGAGCGACTGCGCGAACGTGCCGGGCCCGCCGACCTCGACGATCCGGTCCGCGCCGCGGCCGTCCGTCGCGTCGAGGACGGCCTTGCCCCACTCCGGCGTCTCGGTGTAGTCGATGACGACGTCCGCGCCGAGTTCGGTCAGCTTGGCCGCCTTCCCGGCGCTCGACGTCGTCGCGACGACCCGCGCGCCGTGCTGCTTGGCGAGCTGCAGCGCGAACAGCGACACGCCGCCGGTGCCGAGGGTGAGCACGACGTCACCCGGGCGCACGCCGGCGAGCGACGTCCACACGGTGACCGCGGCGCACGGCAGCGTCGCGCCCTGTTCGCAGCTCAGGGAATCCGGCAGCGCGACGAGCGCGTGCTCCCCGACGGTGCGGTACTCCGCGAGCCAGCCGTCCTGGCCGTTCCCGTAGCCGATCAGGGTGTCGGGCAGCCGTCCGGCGATCCAGTTCGAGTGGAAGGCGTCGAGCACGCGATCGCCGACCGCGAAGCGCGTCACACCGTCGCCGACCGCGGCGACTTCGCCCGCGGCGTCGGACACCGGGATCAGCTTCCCGGGGCCGTTGGTGAGGTGGTCGCCGTCGAGGATGAGCAGGTCCCGGTAGTTCAGCGACGTCGCCCGGACCCGGACGAGCACCTCTCCGCGCTGCGGCTCGGGCACGGGCTCTTCGCGCTGGACGAGACTTCCGGATTCGGGACGGTAGACGCGCACCGCTGAACTCCCTCATGTTAACCGATTGACTAACATCGACCATGGCACAGCCGCCCGGGTCCCGGCAACCAGGGATACTCGGACCATGGCCAGCCGCACCGCGACCCCCTTGGAGCACCCGGCCCTCGCGGACGTCTCGTTCCCCGAGGCCCTGGAAGCGCTGCGCGACCCGCACCGGCTGGCCATGGTCGCCGCGCTCGCGCGGGAACCCGGCCAGTCGTGCGGCGCGATCATGCCGCCGGTCAGCAAGCCCGCGGCGTCCCGCCACTTCAAGATCCTCCGCGCGGCCGGCCTGCTGAAGCAGTGGGACAGCGGCACGCATCGGCTGAACGCGTTGCGCCGCGAGGAGTTCGACGCCCGCTTCCCCGGCCTGCTCGAGCTGGCCCTCGCCGAAGCCGCGCGCCTGCCGGACTGATTTTCCGCCCATTTCTCCCGTACCAGACATTTAGCATTGCTAATAGATCTGAGTCAGAGCTACTTTGGCGGCATGACCGAACTCGCCGACCGGTTGCTCGGCACCGTCCTGGGGATCCGCCGGGTCGTGCGCCGCCGCGTGCGCGCCGAAATACCCGGCTTCCCACTGCCCGGCGCGCAGGTCGAGGTCCTGCGCGTGGTGGCCGACCACCCCGGCGTCGGCGTCGCCGCGGCCGCGCGCGAACTGCACCTGGCCGCCAACTCGGTCAGCACCCTGGTCAACCAGCTCGTCGACGCCGGCCTGCTGCGCCGGGAGGCCGACCCCGCCGACCGGCGCGCGGCCCGCCTGGAGATCACCGACGGCGCGCGCGACCGGATGACGTCGTGGCGGCGCGCTCGGACCGGGCTCGTGGCCGAAGCGCTCACCGGACTGTCCGAAGAGGACACGACGGCGATCGAACACGCGTTGCCGGCGCTCGAAAAACTCATGGGCATCCTGAAGGAGCAGCCATGACCGAACCCGCGGTGCGCTGCACCGGCCTCAGCCACTCGTTCGGGACGACCCGCGCGGTGGACGGCGTCGACCTGGAGATCCTGCCCGGCGAGGTGTTCGGCCTGCTCGGCCCGAACGGCGCCGGCAAGACGACGACGCTGCGCATGATCACGACGCTGCTGCCCGCCTCCCCGGAACACATCACCGTCTTCGGCGTCGACGTCGCGCGCCGCCGGATGGCCGTGCGGCGGCTCATCGGCTATGTCCCGCAGCAGCTGTCGGCCGACGGCGCGCTGACCGGGCGCGAGAACGTCGCGTTGTTCGCGCGGCTCTTCGACGTGCCGCGCGCCCGGCGAGCCGGCGAGGTGCGGCGCGCCCTGGACCTCGTCGGGCTGGCCGACGAAGCCGATCGCGTCGCGAAGGGCTACTCCGGCGGCATGATCCGCCGGCTCGAGCTCGCCCAGGCCCTGGTCAGCTCGCCGCGGCTGCTGATCCTCGACGAACCGACGATCGGGCTCGACCCGGTCGCCCGCTCGGCGGTGTGGGAGCGGATCACGCAGATCCGCACCGACACCGGCATGACCGTGCTCGTCACCACGCACTACATGGACGAGGCCGAGCAGTACTGCGACCGCGTCGCGCTCATGCACACCGGCCGGATCCGGGCGCTGGGCACCCCCGCCGAGCTCGAGACCGACCTCGGCCCGGGGTCCACATTGGACGACGTGTTCCGCGCGGTCACCGGCGACCGCCTCGAAACCGACGAAGGAGGGATCCGCAGTGTCCGTGCCGCTCGCCGCACCGCCCGCCGTCTCGGCTGACCCCGGTCCGCTGCGCCAGGTGCGCATCCTCGCCGCCCGCGTCGGCGCGATGTGCCTGGTGGAACTGCAGAAGCTGCGCCGCGACCAGACCGAGCTGCTCACCCGGGCGATCCAGCCCGCGCTGTGGCTGCTGATCTTCGGGGAGACGTTCACCCGGCTGCGCGCGATCCCCACCGGCTCGACGCCGTACCTGGACTACCTGGCGCCCGGCATCCTCGCACAGTCGGCGTTGTTCATCTCGATCTTCTACGGCATCCAGATCATCTGGGAACGCGACGCGGGTGTGCTCGCCAAGCTCCTGGTGACGCCGACCCCGCGCGCCGCGCTCGTCGCGGGGAAGGCGTTCGCCGCCGGGGTCCGCGCGCTCGTGCAGGCCCTGATGGTGCTGATCCTCGCGGCGATCCTCGGCGTCGGGCTGACCGTGAACCCGCTGAAGCTGCTCGCGATGGCCGTCGTGCTCGTGCTCGGGTCGGCGTTCTTCTGCTGCCTGTCCATCGTGATCGCCGGGATCGTGCTGTCGCGCGAACGGCTGATGGGCATCGGCCAGGCGATCACGATGCCGCTCTTCTTCGGCTCGAACGCTCTGTACCCGGTGGACCTGATGCCGTCGTGGCTGAAGGTGCTCAGCCACGTCAACCCGCTGAGCTACCAGGTCGACGCGCTGCGCGGGCTGCTGATCGGCACGCCGTCGCACCTGGGACTCGACTTCGGCGTGCTGGCCGCGGCGACCGTCGGCGCGATCGCCGTCGCTTCGGCACTGCTCGGCAGGTTGGCCCGGTGAGGCACATCTCTCACCGAACAGAAGCTTCATTCCCGGATGTCTAATCTCGGATTCGTGAATGGTCGCCCGCGCGTGGTCCCCTTTGTCGGATTGTGTCTGCTCGCCGGAATTCTCGTGGCCGGAACGGCGGCGCCGGCCGCCATCGGGGCGGGCCTGTTGTCGAATCAGGTCAGTGATTCGGTGGACGCGATTTCCGCTCAGCTGGCGGCGGCCGATCCGCCGCTGACGACCACAGTGACCGACCGGGACGGCACGCCGATCGCGACGCTGTACGCGCAGTACCGCCTCCCGGTGGATTCGGCCGGGATCGCGACGACGATGAAGGCGGCCATCATCGGGATCGAGGACCGCCGCTTCTACACCGAAGGCGGCGTCGACGTGCAGGGCATGCTCCGCGCGGCGGTCAACGACAGCGCCGGCGGCTCGCTGCAGGGCGCGTCGACGATCACGCAGCAGTACGTCAAGAACTACCTCGTGAACGTCGTCGACCGGAACGACCCGATCGCGCAGCAGGAAGACCGCGAAGACTCGCTCGCGCGCAAGCTGCGTGAGGCGAAAATGGCCGTCCAGCTCAACGACACCACGAGCAAGGACGACATTCTGGCGAATTACCTCAACGTGGTCGAATTCAGCGGAACCGTGTACGGGGTCGGCGCCGCGGCGAAAGCCTATTTCGGGACGACGGCGGACAAACTGACCGTGCCGCAGGCGGCGTTGCTCGCCGGAATGGTGAACAACCCCAGCGTCTACAACCCGTACACGCACCCGGACAAAGCGCTGCAACGCCGCAACCTCGTCATCGACGCCATGGTGACCAACCGCTCCCTCCCGGCGTCCTACGCGGCGACGGCGAAAGCGGCGCCGCTCGGGCTGCTGCCGGACGGCCCGGTGACGCCGTCCGGGACGTGCATGGGCGCGGCACCCGACGCGGGGTTCTTCTGCGCCTACGCGGAAACCTACCTCGTGCGCGCCGGGTTCACCGTGGACCGGCTCGCCACCGGCGGCTACACGATCAAGACGACCCTCGACCCGCGCGTCGCGCAGGTGACGAAGGACGCCGTCGACGCGAACGTCCCGACCACCCAGGACGGCGTGGCGAACACCTTCGCCGTCGTGCAGCCGGGTTCGACCGGCCACCAGGTGCTCGCCATGGTCGCGAACCGGAACTACGGCACGGATCCGGCGCGCGGCGAGACGTCCACGGACATCGTCGCGGACGCGAGCAACGAGTTCGGCGCGGGCTCGTCGTTCAAGATCTTCACCTCGGCCGCGGCGCTCGTCACCAGCAAGGCGGGCCTGGAGACGCCGCTGCCCAACCCGGACAGCCAGTGCTTCACGCCGCCGAACGCCAACGCGCACACGGCGTGCTACACCGTCCACAACGACGGCCACTACGCCGACCCGATCAGCCTCGCCGACGGGCTCGCGACGTCGCCGAACGTCGCCTTCGTCGGGCTCGAGAGCCAGGTCGGGATGCCGGCAGTGCTCGACATGGCGTACAAGCTGGGGCTGCGGAACACCCTCGCGACCAACGACGCCGGGGCCACGCCGAACCCCGCTTCGGGCAACCCGCAGTACAACGAGCCGCAGTCGCAGTACTTCCGGAACCTGCTCTCGTTCACCCTCGGCAACAGCCCGGTCAGCCCGCTGGAGATGGCGAACGTCTCGGCGACGCTGATGAGCGGCGGTGTCTGGTGCCCGCCGAACCCGATCCTCTCGGTGACCGACCGGAACGGGACCGCCGTCCCGGTGCGGCAGCAGGCGTGCGAGCAGGTCATCCCGGCCGGCGTGGCGAACACCCTCGAAGCGGGCCTGAGCAAGGACACGACGGACGGCACGTCGGCCCAAGCCGCCCACGCGGCCGGCTGGACCCGCCCCGACATCGGCAAGACGGGCACGACGCAGCAGAGCGAGTCCGTGGCGTTCGTCGGCGGCGTCGACGGGTACGCGGTCTCGTCGATGGTCTTCGCCGACGGCCCGCGACCCCGCGAAATCTGCCCGGGCACCCCGGTGCACCTGGGGAACTGCGGCCACGGCGCGTTCGGCGGCACGGTCGCCGCGCCGCCGTACTTCCACGCGATGAGCCAGTTGCTCGCGGGCGTGCCGGACCAGCGGATCCCCGGCCCGGACCCGGGCTACCTGACGGCGCGGAGCTAGCGCGGCTCGAGGAAGACGAGCGGGATCTCGCGCTCGGTCTTCGTCTGGTACTGCGCGTAGTTCTTGAAGTCGCCGGAGATCTTCGGCCAGAGCTTCGCGCGCTCCTCGGCGTCGGCGACCCGCGCGTGCATCGGCCGCTTCGGCGCGCCCTTGAGCGAAACCTCGACCTCGGGGTTGTCGCGCAGGTTGAGGAACCACGCGGGGTGCGTGTCGTCCCCGCCGCGCGAAGCCACGACGACCAGCGTGTCGCCGTCCTGGTGCGGCGAGGTCAGCAGCACCGACCGCGGCTGCCCGCTCTTGCGGCCGGTCGTGGTGAGCTCCAGGACGGGCATGGCGGCGTGCCAGCCCACCTTTCCGCCGGTGAGCTTGATCAGGCCGCGGTGCACGGCGTTCATGGTCTTGAGGGCGAAATCGCTCGGCATGATCACAATCTAGTCCCCGAGTTCGGCGAAACCGCCACGCGGTGGCGCGCCGGTGTGCGAGGCTCCGCGGCGAACTGAAGACCCGGGAGAAAGAAGTACCGATGCTGATCTGGGGCTGGCGGACACGGATCTACGTGCTGGCGATGACGACCTTCCTGTGCGGCCGCTGCGGCAACCCCGCCTCGCACGCGGTGCGCAAGGCGGTCACGAAGTTCACCCTCTTCTTCATCCCGCTCTTCCCGATCAGCGTGAAGTACTCCGCGCAGTGCACGTTCTGCGGGATCGAGAACCGGATCACGAAGGAAGACGCCGTCCGCCTGCAGGCGCAGGAGGAGCAGGCTCCGGCGCCGGGATACCCGCAGCAGCAGTCCGGCGGGTACCCGCAGCAGCCGCCGTCGCAGGGCTTCCCGCAGCAGGGGGCGCCGCAGGGCTTCCAGCAGTCGCCGCACCCGTCCCAGCCGCAGGGGTTCCCGCAGCCGCAGCACCCGTCGCAGGGTGCTCAGCAGCAGTACCCGCAGCAGGGCCAGTTCCCCCAGCAGGGCAGCTGACGCAGCTGACGTTCGAGCGCCGGATCCGCGCGGGTCGCCGACCGGCCTCGGGCGTCGGGAGCCGCTCTGTCCTTTTCGGACTTATCGGGGCAAACCACACATAGCCGGCTTTCGCGGTCAAGCCCCCACCGCCACGAACCCCGCGGCGCGGCGCGCGATCAAGGCCGAATCCCGGGCGAACTGCCCGTGGACCGCCGCGAGCAGCACCACGTCGGCCGCGGAGCCGGTCCCGTACCGACCCGCCTCCTCGCGCAGCTCCCGCTCGGCAACCCCGGCGCGCGCGACAGCGTCGTCCAACCCGGCGCCCCCTTACTCCGGCGAGCAGCTGCCGGAGAGCCCGGGCGGCGGCCACCGCGTGGCCGCCCAGCCGCCCGAGCGCGGGCCGCACCTCCACCGGCACCCGCCACGGCTCCGCGACCTCCCGCGCAAGACCACCCATCCGAGTGAGATCCGCGGCGGCGTGGACGGCGGCGGTCACCGCTTTCACGTCCTCCGCCCGCGGCGTGTGCAGCGCCGGCAGCGCACACGCCTGGTCCTCGCACGCGGCCCCGAGCGCGGCAGCGTCTTCCCGCACCCGTCCGCCCAGCGTGTGGTCACTTTCGAGCAGGCAACGCGGGGCCTCTTCGAACGTGCTCGCGACCAGCGCGCACAGGTCCGCCAGCCGGTGGGCGAGCGTGGCCGGCTCCTTCCGGAACGCCGTCGGCATGACGGCAGGAAACCAGCCCGGCCGGGTGTCGGCATCTCGTCGCCCGGCCCGGAACTGTCGGACCCCCGTGCTCTCCTCGTCGGCGAGAGCGGTGCACCCCGCACCGGCAGGAGAAGGAGGAGTCCGATGGCAGGCGAAACGCTGGTCACCGTGATCGGCAACCTGACGACCGACCCCGAGCTGCGGTTCACCCCGTCCGGCGCCGCGGTCGCGAACTTCACGGTCGCGTCCACGCCGCGCACGTTCGACCGCGAGTCCGGCGCCTGGCGCGACGGCGAGGCGATGTTCCTGCGCTGCAGCCTGTGGCGGCAGTACGCGGAGAACGTCGCGGAGTCCCTCGGGCGCGGCGCCCGCGTGGTCGTCCAAGGCCGGCTGAGACAGCGGTCGTACGACACGAAGGAGGGTGAGAAGCGCACCGTGACGGAACTGGACGTCGACGAGATCGGCCCGGCCCTGCGGTACGCCACGGCGAAGGTGACCCGGCTCAGCCGGGCCGCCGGCGGCGAGGCGACCAGTTCGTGGACACCGGAGCCGGCGGTTTCCGGGTCGCCTCCGTTCTGAGCCCATCCGGTCGCGGCCGGGGCCCGAACGCTCGTTGACGGGGAGTCGACCCGGGCTCGACCGGCGGCGGTGACGATGGACGGACGCTTCTGGCCGGGCCGGTTCCGGATGTGCTGTCGAAATCCCGTCAGCTGGTTCGACGCATCAGCAGGACGAGGTCGAACCACGAGCGGGAGGGACCGAGATGAACAGGAACGAAAAGACCGGAACACCGGCCGTGCGCCCCCTGGTGAACCACCGGATGCTGGCGATGCTGCGAGCGGTCGGCGCGGGCCGCGGCTCGGTGTCCTGCAGCAGCGAGCCCGACCTGTTCATCGACGGCCTGTCGTGCGGCGACCAGTTCGCGGCCCACACGCTGGCCCACCAGGGCCTGCTCCGCGCGGCCCGCCCCGGCCTGCCGGGCGAGCTGGTCCCGGCGATCCTGACGGCCGCCGGCCAGGCGATCGTCACGGCGCGGCAGCAGCACCACGCCGCCTGACCCGGCGGCGCGAAGGTTGACAACTCCACAAAGCGAACCCGGCCGCCACCGCACCACGCGGCCCGATCCAGTCCGGCCCGCCACAAGCCGGTCGGGTCCACCGGCGCCATCCGACCCGGCAGTCGCGGTCGCCACCCGGCGGCCATCCGGTCGCCGGTGGCCCTGGGTCGGCCCAGTTCAGGAGGCTCAGCCCACCCTTGGCCGCCCCCAAACCGAGGCCCGGCCCGCCCGGACCGGGGCCGTCCACGCCTGGCGCGCGCAGTCCACCGCGGCCGAGCCGTGCGCCGCCCAGCCCACCGGCGCCCCCGCCACCCTCGCTGCCCGAAGCCCGCGCGCCCGCCACCACAGCCGATCCCGCCCGCCCGGGCCCGGTCACCCGGCACCCGAGCCTCCGCCGGCAACGCGACTACCGTGGCGGACATGAGCAACACCGAGGCCGCCCCCGCCGAGCTCGCCTGCGGCGACCGGCCCGCGACTGCCGACCCCGAGCACCCGGCCGTCGAGATCCTCACCCCGCGCGAGGTTCCCCTGGGCGGCCCGCGGGCGATGCGGGTCCGGCGGACGCTCCCCCAGCGGTCCCGCTCGCTGATCGGCGCCTGGTGCTTCGCCGACCACTACGGCCCGACCGAGGTCACCGGCGCGATGGACGTCGCCCCGCACCCGCACACCGGCCTGCAGACGGTGAGCTGGCTGTTCGCCGGCGAAATCGAGCACCGCGACAGCCTGGGCACGCACGCGATGGTCCGCGCCGGCGAGCTGAACCTGATGACCGGCGGCCACGGCATCTGCCACTCGGAGGTCTCGACCGCGGCCGCGAAGACGCTCCACGGCGTCCAGCTCTGGGTGGCGCTGCCCGAGCGGCACCGGCACACGGCCCGCGCCTTCGACCACTACGTGCCGTCGGTGAACCGGATCGAGGGCGCCGAGATCCGGGTGTTCCTGGGGTCGCTGGCCGGGCGGACGTCCCCGATCCCGACGTTCACCCCGCTCCTGGGCGCGGAGATCGTGCTCGGCCCGGACGCCCACATGTCCCTCGGCGTCGACCCCCGCTTCGAGCACGGCGTCCTGGTCGACAGCGGCGACGTCGTCGTCGCGGGCACCCGCGTCCGCGCGGCCGAGCTGGGCTACGTCGGCACCGGCGTGCGCTCCCTGACGTTGAGCAACCGGGGCTCGGCGCCGGCCCGGTTCCTCCTGCTGGGCGGGACCCCGTTCGACGAAGAGATCTTGATGTGGTGGAACTTCGTCGGCCGCACTCACGAGGAGATCGCGGCCTTCCGCGAAGCGTGGCAGGCGGAGTCCGACCAGTTCGGCAGCGTCACCGGCTACACGGGCACTCCGGGGCGGCTGCCGGCGCCGGAGCTGCCGGCGGTCCGCATCAAGCCGCGCCGGAACCCGGCGTCAGGCCAGGAAGCCCGCCACGGCTGAGACGAACGCAGCCGCGTCGTCCAGCCAGGGATAGTGCGCGGCACCGGGCAGGACGACGACCCGCGCGTCCGGGAACAGCGAGGCGAACTCGTCCGCGACGCCCGGGCTGGCGATCCAGTCCAGCTCACCGGCCAGCACCAGCACGGGAACGTCGACGGCATCGAGCGCGGCCCGGGTGAGCTCGGGTTCGAAGGCGCCGTCGGAGTTGTAGACGCGCGCGGCGGCGCCGTTGCGCTGACCGGGCTCGGCGGCCTGGTGCCGCCGGGCGGCGTCGTCCCAGCGGCCGTAGTACATCGGGGCGATGGCGGCCCAGTCGGCACTGGTCGCGGTCCTGGCGGCGATCGCCTCGTAGGCCGCGGCGGCGGCGGCGAACCAGGGCGCGCCGGCCCGCCGGGCCATGATCCGCCGCCGGTCGGCCACGGGCAGCTGCAACCCGACGGCCCGCGGGCTGGGCGCGACGAGCGCGAGCCGCCGCAACCGCCCGGGATACCGGGCGGCGTAGAGCACGGCAAGACTCGCCCCGGCGGAGTGCCCCACCAGGTCGAGCCGTTCGAGGCCGAGGTGCTTGCGCAGCGCTTCGACGTCCTCGACCTGCCGATCGCACCGGTAGGTCGCCGGATCGGCGGGTTCCTCGGACGCCCCGGTCCCCCGCGCGTCCAGCACGGCAAGACGGCGCCGAGCCCCCAGCCCACCGAGATCGCCCAGATAGGTCCCGGCCCGCATGGGCCCCCCGGGCAGGCAGACGACAGGCTCACCACCGGAGCCGGAGAAGCGGAAGGCGAGCGCGGTCCCATCCGGCGCGGAGAAGATCGGCATCCCCGACCCTGACACTCCCCGGGCGTCCCGGGCAACCCTCACCCCGGCAGCCCACCGTGCCTGCGCACCTCTCGGCGCCGGGGCCCCTCACCGCTCCCGCGCGAGATAGGCCTCCAAAGTCGCCAACCGATGCCCCCGCGCGAACTGCTCGACCTCCGCCGGATCGCCGCCGCCCTCGATCAGGGCGAGCAGCCGCTCGTGCTCCTCCACCGACTCCGGTGCCCGCCCCGGCACGGACGCGAACGTGCTGTCGCGGACCGCGGCCAGCCTGGTCCAGCACCGCTGCACCAGGTCGACCAGGTTCGGGTTCGGGCAAGCGCTGAACAACACCTCGTGGAACTCCGCGTTCAGCGCGGTGAACGCCAGCGGATCGAACTCGGCCAGGCTCCGCCGCATCCGCTCGTTCAACGACCGGGCCAGCGCCAGTGCCGAAGGCGTCAGCAGCGGTGCGGCGAGCCCGGTGGCCGCGCCTTCGACGATCGCCACCGTCTGCATCGCGTGCCGGTACTCCGTCGGGTCGATGGCCACCACCCGGGCACCGACGTTCCGCTCGAACTGGATCAGCTCCTCGGCCTCGAGCCGGCGCAGGGCCTCGCGGACCGGCACCGCGCTGACCTCGAGCTCGCGACCGATCTGGTCGAGCACCAGCCGGTACCCGGGTCCGTAGCGGCCGTCGAGGATCCTGGCTTTGATCGTCTCGTAGGCCAGCTGGGACTTCGTGACCGGTCTTCCCGAGGACGCGCTGATCATGTAGGAAACCATATATGGTCCTCCCGACGGACGACGCCCAGGAGGCCGTGCCGATGCCGATTCCCCCGCCCGCCCCCACCGCGGCCGACCTGATCGTCGACGGGCTGCGGGCCCACGGCGTCGACACCGTCTTCGGGCTGCCCGGCGTGCAGACCTACGACCTGTTCGACAGCCTGGCCCGTGCGGGCGACCACATCCGGGTGATCGGCGCGCGGCACGAGCAGACCGTGGCCTACATGGCGTTCGGGTACGCGCAGGCGACCGGCCGCACCGGCGTCTACACCGTGGTGCCCGGCCCCGGGGTCCTCAACGCGTCGGCGGCGATGCTCTCGGCGCACGGAGCCAGCGCGCCGGTGCTCTGCCTGACCAGCGAAATCCCGCGCGCGTACCTCGGCCGCGGGCTCGGGCACCTGCACGAGATGCCCGACCAGCTGGCCACGCTGCGGACGATGACCAAGTGGTCGGCACTGGTCGAGCACCCGGTCGAGATCCCGGACGCGCTGGCGACCGCTTTCCGCGAAGCCGCGGGCGGGCGGCCGAGGCCGGTTTCCCTGGCGGTCCCGTGGGACGTGCTGGGCCTGCGCGCTTCCGCCGAGGCGGCCGGCCCGCTGCCGCTGCCCCGCCCGGCCGTCGACCCGGCGGCCCTCGCCGAGGCGGCGGAACTGCTGCACGGCGCGAAGAACCCGATGATCATGGTGGGCGGCGGCGCCCGGCACGCGGCCGCCGAGGTCCGGGCGCTGGCCGAACGGCTGCAGGCGCCGGTGGTGCCGTTCCGCGGCGGGCGCGGCATCGTGGGCGACGACCACCCGCTCGGCTTCACTTGCGTCTCCGGCTTCGAGCGGTGGGCGGAGACCGACGTGGTGATCGGCATCGGCTCGCGGATGGAGCTGTCCTGGTTCCGCTGGCCGGAGAAGCCCGCGGGGTTGAAGACGATCCTGCTCGACATCGATCCCCGGCAGGCGACCCGGCTGGCGGCGGACGTCGCGATCGTCGCCGACGCCGCCGACGCCACGGCGGCACTCACCGAGGCCGCAGGTCCACAAAGGACGGATCGGACCGAGGAGTTCGCCGCGCTGAAGGCGACCGTGGCCGAGCGCTTCACCGACGTCGGACCCGAACTGGAGTACCTGCGGGCGATCCGGGACGTGCTGCCGCGCGACGGCTTCTTCGTCGAGGAGATCTGCCAGGTCGGCTTCGCGTCCTACTTCGGGTTCGAGGTCTACTCGCCGCGCACCTTCGTCACGTGCGGCCACCAGGGCACGCTCGGCTTCGGCTACCCGACGGCGCTCGGCGTGCAAGCGGCCTTCCCCGGCCGCCCGGTGGTTTCCGTGGCCGGGGACGGCGGCTTCATGTTCGCGGCACAGGAACTGGCCACGGCCGTCCAATACGGCCTCAACGTGGTGGCGGTCGTGTTCGACAACGGCTACTACGGCAACGTCCACCTCGACCAGGAGCGGCTGTTCGAGGGCCGCGCGCTGGGCGGGCGGCTGCGGAACCCGGACTTCGCCCGGCTCGCCGAGACTTTCGGCGCGCTCGGCCTGACCGCGCGCACCCCGGACGACCTGCGCGGCGCGCTGGACAAGGCGTTCGCCGCGGGGCGGCCGGCGCTGGTGCACGTGCCGTGCGAGCTGGGCGCCGGTGCCTCGCCGTGGAAGTACCTGATGCCGAAGTCGGACCGCAGCTAGCCGGCGGCCACGCGCTCGAGCACGGCGAAGACGCGGTCGACGTCGGCGGGGGTCGTCCGCCAGTTGCTGAAAGCCGCGCGCAGGCCGGGACGGCCGTCGTACACGGTCGGGGTCAGGAAGGTGGTCCCCTCCTCGGCGATGGCGCGGACGAGGGCGTCGATCCGGTCCTGGGTGACGTCCTGGGCCGGGGCGAAGCACACGACGTTGAGCCGCACCGGCGCGAGCAGCCGCCAGTGAGGCGAGCCGTCGAGCCGCGTGCCGAGGTCCCGGGCGAGCGACACGCAGCGCTCGACGATCTCGCGGTGCCCGTCCCGGCCGTAGGCGACGAGGGAGAACCAGGCCGGGAGGGCGCGCAGCCGCCGGGAGTTCTCCGGCGTGAGGTGCAGGAAGTCCGGGGTTTCGCCGATCTCGCCCAGGTAGGCCGCGTTGTTGCTGAACACGCGCAGCTGCAGGTCGCGGCGGCGGGTGAACTGGACGGCGGAGTCGTAGGGCACGTTGAGCCACTTGTGCAGGTCGACGACCACCGAGTCGGCCTGGTCGAGGCCCGCGGTCAGCGCCGCGTGCTCCGGCGCGAGCGCGGCGAACCCGCCGAACGCGGCGTCGACGTGCAGCCAGAAGCCGTACCGCCGCTTGAGCGCGGCGATCGCGCGCAGGTCGTCGAAGTCGACGGTGTTCACGGTGCCCGCGTTCGCGACGACGACGGCCGGCCCGTCGAGCGATTCGAGCGCTTCGGCCAGCTTGGCGACGTCGACGGCTTCGCGGCCCGGCAGCACCGGCACCTTCCGCAGCGCCGAACGGCCCATCCCGAGGAACGACAACGCCTTCAGGACGCTCGAATGCGGCGAGCCGGACAGCACGGTGACCGGGCCGAGCGCGGCGGCGCCGTCGTCGGACACCGAGATCCCGGCGCGCTCGCCGAGCCATTCGCGGGCGATGGCGAGGCCGGTGACCGTGGACATCGTGGCGCCGGTGACGAACGCGCCGGAGAACTCCGCACCGAGCCCGAACAGCTCGGCCAGCCAGCCGACCGTCTCGCGCTCCAGGTCCTGGGCCGAGGAGTCCATGCCGCTGGCGGGGTTCTGGTCGTAGGCGGAGGTGAGCCAGTCGCCGGCCAGCGACGCCGGGGCCGCGCCACCGGTGACGAACCCGAGGTAGCGAGGCCCGGCGCTGCCGGCGAAGCCGGCTTCCCAGCGTTGCGAGAACTCCTCCAGCGCGCCCCGGGCTCCGGCACCGTCGAGTGGCAGCGGCGCCCGCACCAGGTCACCAGGCGGGACGGCGGCAGGCCGCTCGGGCAGCCCGGCCAGCGCTTCGCCGGCGAGTTTCCGCGCGGCGTCGAGCAGCTCGGGCAGGGAGTTCAGGTCTTCGGCAAGCCTCGGATGCACCTCACCGACGCTAGGCCCCGCGACCGGCGCTGTCGCGGTCCAATCCCCCGAAACTGGCCCACCGCGACCCGTGTCGACCCTCGAATCACGCGAGTCGACCCGGCAATCACGCGAGCCGTCCGTCCAGGCACGCCAGCCGACCCTCCAGGCACGCGAGCCGACTGTCCGGATACGCGAGCCGACTGTCCAGGTTCGCCGACGGACCGCGCAGGCACCCGAGCCGGCCCGGTCAGCGGCGCCGGAGCCGTCGGACCCGGACCTCCGCCGGGTCGAACGCCACCCGCCTCAACGGTGCCAGGAGCAGCAGCACCACCGCCATCGCCGACAGCGCGGCGAGCACCATCGCGGCGACGAACTGGGCGGCGCCGGACGTCGCCGTCCCGAGGACCAGGTAGCCGGCCAGCACCAGGGCGACCGGCGCCAGCAAGCCGCAGAGCACCGGCACCGGCGGCACCCGGTCACCGTCGGGGCGGCGGGCGGACACCACCGCCGCCCCGGCGCAGGTGACCGCGGCGACCAGGAGACAGCCGCCGACGGTGTCGCTCAACCGGTGCCAGCCCAGGGCTACGGCCGCGGCCGAGACCCAGGCGACGCCGACCCCGCCGGCCACCAGGGCCTGGGGGCGGAAGCGGCGCGGCAGGACGATCGCGAGCGCCACCAGCACGGCCATCGCCGCGCTGACGTGCCCGCTGGGGAAGCTGTTGTGGCTCGCGACGCCGAGCCGGTCGCCCGTCGCCGGGCGGTCCAGGACGTACAGCTTGAGCAGCTGCGCCACCATCAGCGGCGCGGCGAGCATCAGCAGGGCCGTCACGCCGAGTGCGAACCGCCGCCGGGCCAGGGCGATCACCACCAGCAGCACCGCGACGCCGCCGAGCACGACCACCAGGTCGGCGTCGCGCAGCGGGTCCGCCCACGCCACCGTCGTCCCCGCGGACTGGGCACTGCGGACGACGCCGTTCTCGACCCCGCGGCCGGCCTCGGTGCGGACGAAGAGCAGGTAGGCCGCGACGAAGGCGAGGGCGAACCCGGCCGCGCTCGCCGCGAGCACGGCGGTGCGGGACACGGCCCGGGTCACGAGCGCGTGGCGCCCGGCCGGCGGGGTGCTGGGGCGAACCTCGGAGATGATCACTGCCATGTCTTCGAGTCTGGCTCCGGGATTTCGAGATCCCGTCAGGGCGATGTCATGGTTTCGCTACAAGATCCGCCCGGGTCGCCACGACGTGCGGTTTTCCGAATAATGGCGCCGTGGCCGAGGTACTGGTGGTAGAGGACGACGCGGCGGTCCGGGAAGGTCTGCAACTGGCCCTGCGCCGGCAGGGACACGTGGTGCACACCGCGGAGTCGGGTGAGCTCGGCATCGAGGTGCTCGTGCGCCGGCACCCCGACATCGTCGTGCTCGACCTCATGCTGCCCGGCATGGACGGCTTCGAGACGTGCCGCCGGATGCGCGCGTCGGGACCGATCCCGATCATCATGCTCACCGCGCGCAGCGACGACTTCGACGTCGTGGCCGGGCTCGAAGCGGGCGCGGACGACTACGTCGCCAAGCCGGTCGAACCCCGCGTGCTCGACGCGCGGATCCGGGCCGTGCTGCGCCGGGCCGTCACCGAGCGGCCCGGGGAGCGGCCGGGCGAGCAGCCGGAGCCCCGGGAACGCCACGGCGACCTGGTGATCGACCGGGCCGGGCTCGAGGTGACCAAGCGCGGCGTCCCGGTGTCGCTGACCCCGACCGAGCTGAAGCTGCTCCTGGAGCTCTCGCGCACGCCCGGGCAGGTGTTCAGCCGCCAGCAGATCCTCGCCGCCGTCTGGGACCACGACTACCTCGGCGACTCGCGGCTGGTCGACGCGTGCGTGCAGCGGCTGCGCTCGAAGATCGAAGACGTGCCGGCGAAGCCGGAGCACGTGCAGACGGTCCGGGGGTTCGGCTACCGGTTCGGCCGGTCGTGATCCGGCAGGTCCGCTCGTGGCTCGCCGGGCTGCGGCCCCGGCTGGTCGCCGCCTTCGCGGTCATCATGATCCTCGGCGCCACCGCCGCGGCCGGGGCGAGCTACGTCTCCGCGCGCAACGCCATCCTCGAGGGCATCCAGGACCAGACGATGCTGAAGCTGCGCGACCAGATCGTCGCGTACCTGCCGACCGTGTCGCTGCCGCCGTCGCAGGCCACGCTCGACGCGTTCGCGAGCGCGCTCAAGCCCAGCGGCGCGCTGGTCGTCTACCGCGACCTGCACTCTTCTTCCAGCCTGTCGCTGGACCAGGTGCCCACTGAGCTGCGCCATGCCGTGGCGACCGGCACGAAGATCCAGTTCGAGCGGGTCGACGCCCAGGGGTACCCGTGGTTCTTCGTCGGGATCCCGGTGCAGACCGGGTCGGGCGCGACGAGCGGCCTCGAGGTCTACGCGATGGCGTCGCTGGACCAGCAGCAGGCCGCGATCGACGAATTGGCGCGCCAGGCCTGGCTGGTCTCCGCGCTCGCGCTGCCGTTCGCGGTGGCGGTGGCCCTGCTGGCCGCGCGGCAGGTGCTGCGGCCGGTCCGCGCGCTGAACACCGCGGCGAACCAGCTCGGCCGCGGTCGGCTCGACGTGCGGCTGCGCGTCAAGGGCTCCGACGAGCTCGCCGAGCTGGTCACGACGTTCAACCACACCGCGGCGGAGCTGGAGCGCACGGTCGGCACGCTGCGCGCGATGGAGGCCGACGCGCGGCGGTTCGTCGCCGACGTCTCGCACGAGCTGCGGACGCCGCTGGCCGCGATGAACGCCGTCACCGACGTCCTCGACGAGGACGCCGGCCAGCTGCCGGCGGACACCGCGGTCGCCGCGCGGCTGGTGTCGGCGGAGACGAAACGGCTGACCCGCCTGGTGCAGGACCTGATCGAGATCTCCCGGTTCGACGCCGGCCGGGCGGAGCTGCGCCGGGAGGAGCTGGACGTCGCCGCCGCCGTCACCGACAGCCTCGCCGCGCGCGGCTGGGAACCCGGCTCCGAAGGCACCGGCGTGGTCGCCGACCTGCCGTCCGGGATCACGGCCGCGCTCGACCGGCGGCGGCTCGACATCGTCGTGGCGAACCTCGTCGGCAATGCGCTGCGGCACGGCGCGCCCCCGGTCGAGGTGGTGCTGCGGGCGGAGCGCGGCGACGTGGTGCTGGCCATCACCGACCACGGGCCGGGCATCCCGGCAGAAGTGCTGCCCCGGGTTTTCGACCGCTTCGCCAAGGCGGACACGGCCCGGGCGCGGTCCGAGGGCAGCGGGCTCGGGCTGTCCATCGCGCGCGAGAACGCGCGGCTGCACGGCGGCGACATCCTCGCGGCCACCACCGGGACGGGCACCAGGTTCGAGCTGCGTCTGCCCCGGGAAGCCCGGTTCGGGGAGGCGCGGTGAAGAAGCTCTTCGTCCTGGTCGTGCTGGTGCTGGTGAGCGCGTGCGGCGTCAAGCCGACGGGCGTCGTGTCGGCCGGCCCGGCGCCGACGCTGCGGAACCCGGACGGCAGCGGGCGCGGCGCCGAAGCGACCCTCTACTTCGTCATCGACGGGCGGGTGGCCCCGGTGACGCGGTCGACCGGCAGCGTGGGTGTCGAGACGGCACTGTCGATGCTGCTGGCGGGGCCGACCGCCGGCGAAGCGGCCGACGGGTACGTGACAGCCCTGCCGGCCCGGAGCGGACCGATCGTGCTGGCCCCGGGCTCGCCGCCGGCGATCACGTTCTCGTTCCCGTTGAAGCCGATCGGCAGCGTCGGGATCAACCAGCTGGTCTGCACCGCGTTCGCGGCGCTGGCGGCGCAGAGCAGCGACGCGGTCGACGGCACCATCTCGCTCGCCGGAACGGACGTCCAGCTGCCGTACCAGACGTGCCAGGCGTTCTGAGCGACCCGCTCTGATTGTCTACTGTGGACCTTCCGGCGCGGTGGCCGCGGCCCGGCCCCCGGGGGCGAGCACCCGCCGCGCCTCCGCGACGGCCGCGGCCAGGTCGGCGAGCTCGTGCAGCACCTTGTCGGCCCGGTAACCGCGGGCGAGCAGCTGTTCCGTCGTCATGCCCGCCAGCGTCGGCCTTCAAACCGGCTCGAAGTCAAGCTCCGGGATACGGCCGGACCTCCCGGGCCTCCGCCAGCGACCGGGCCCACCAGCCCAGCTGGTCGAGCATCGTCTTCGCCGCGACCGCCGCCGCGTCGTCCTTCGGCTGCCCGTCCGCGCCGAAGCGCGCGTGGGCGCCGTGGAAGCTGACCGTCTCGCGGATCGTCACCGCGTGGAGCTCGGCGAAGACCGCCCTCAGGTGCTCGACCGCGCGCAGGCCGCCCGACATCCCGCCGTACGAGGCGAACGCGACCGGCTTGGCCGTCCACTCCGCGCGGTGCCAGTCGATCGCGTTCTTCAGCGAAGCCGGGTAGCTGTGGTTGTACTCCGGGGTGACCACGATGAACGCGTCGGCCGCTTCGAGCCGCGGTGTCACCTTCGCGACTTCGGCCACGATCGACGCCGCCGGCACCGAGCCGAACGCCGGCAGCACCATCGGGAGGCCGGACTCGGCGAGGTCGACGACGTCGACCTCGAAGCCGCCGTGATCGCCCGCGACGCCGGCCAGCCAGTCCGCCACCACCGGGCCGAACCGTCCTTCCCGGACGCTTCCCACGATCACCACGACCCGCACGGGAGCTTCGGACACACTTCCTCCTTGGCACAGCGGCGTTGTTGCCGTCCGGGCCAGGATCAGACTTCAAGCTCGCTTGAAGTCAAGCGTGCGGTTGTGGTTGGGTGGGAAACATGGTCAACGCCACCGCACGGACGCTGCCCGAGCTCACCGTCGGCGAACTCTCCCGGCGCAGCGGAGTTCCGGCCTCGGCCCTGCGGTTCTACGAGGACGAAGGCCTCATCCGCAGCCGCCGCACCGCCGGCAACCAGCGCCGCTACTGCCGCGACGCGCTGCGGCGGGTCACGTTCATCCGGATGTCCCAGCGGGTCGGCATGCCGCTGTCGACGATCCGCGAGGTGCTCGCCCTGCTGCCCGACGACCGCACGCCGACCCGGGCCGATTGGGCCCGGATCTCCCAGTGCTGGCAGGAAGACCTGAACGCGCGGATCCGCCAGATGGAACAGCTGCGCGACGAGCTCACCGACTGCATCGGCTGCGGGTGCATGTCCCTGGCCAAGTGCCGGCTCGCCAACCCGGGCGACCGGCTCGGCGCCGACGGGCCCGGCCCGCGGCGCTTGGCCGATCACCGCGGGGAGGGCTACGAAGACTAGCGGCGCTCCAGCACACCGCGGACGAACATCGCCTGCCCGGCGTGCTGGATGTCGTCGTCGAGGACGCTGACGAGCCGCACACCCAGGGTCACCGGCGGGTCCCAGGCCTCGTCGACGATCCGGTCGAGCGCTTGCCCGTCGAGCCCCTCGACGAACCGGACGGTCTGCTCGTGCACGGCGTCGTAGTACCCGGTGAGCAGCTCCGGCTTGTCGACCCGGACCGCTTCGACGTCGGCTGGGCGGCGCCCGAAGCCGGTGTCGCCCGCGGGGAACGGGAGACCGAACCGCGAAAGCCAGTCCTGGCCGGTCCACACCTGCTCGGTGCCGGCCACGTCGGCGACGTGGTCGTCCTGGACCCGGGTCAGGTGCCACACCAGCCAGGCGATCGAGTTGGCCTCGTCGTCCAGCCGGGTCCGGAGCTGCTCGGCGGTGAGCCCTTCCACCGCCGCGTGCACGTTCTCCCGGACCCGGCCGAAGCCGTCGACGAGCAGATCGGCCACGTTCATCGGCTGCCTCCCGTTGCTGAAGCCGTTCACCGGCGAGCTACCCGATCATGCCCGCCGGCAAACGGTTCCCGCTACCGCGGCAGCAGCTGGTCGAAGAACGAGCGGTAGCGGCGCAGCGCGATCCGCAGCTCCTCGGTGGCCGGCTCACCCTGCTGCCACTGGCCTTCCAGCTCGCTCTTGTGCTCGGCGAACGTGGTGGCCAGGGCACTGATCACGGCCGCGACCAGCTCGTCGGCCTCGTGCACAGCCTGCTTCGGGTCGTCGACGAAGCCGGTCTGCACGTTCTGCCAGCGGTCCCGGAAGCCGGTGACCTTCTCTTGGTCGATCAGCGGCGGCGCTTCCACGTCGCCACCCGACCCCGCGGGCGTGGTGTCGGAGTCCGTGCGGGAATCGGTGGGCTGGGCGGACGCCGAAGCCAGGTCGGCGGTGCTCAGGGTGTGGTCGCCACCGTCGGCGCGGCTCTCGTCGTCCCGGTTCTCGTCGACACGGCTCTCGTCGGCGCCCGGTTCGCGGAAGTCGGCCTGGTTCCCGTCGACGCCGGTGGCGTCGGGCTCGCGGACTTCCTCACGCCCGGTGAAGTCGTCGTCGTGTTCGGTGCTGTGCCGGGTCAGGTGCTCGGTCATGGTCAGCGTCCTCCGTTCCACTCGGTCCGCGGCTGCGCGGACGCTTGGCGCTCGTGCTGTCCCGTTTCGGGGGACACGTCGGTCTTGCGGGTCTCGTGCCGGTCGTCGTCGCGGGCCTCGGCGTCTCGGCGATCGGTGTGGTCACCGTCCTGCCCGGCGTGGTCGTGCCCGTTGCGACGGTCGTGGTCACGGTCGCGGTCGGCGTCGTCGTGCCGATCGTCGTCCGCGCCGTCGGTCAGCAGGTCTTCGAAGACCGTGCGGTAGCGCACCATCGCGTCGCGCAGATCCTCAGTGGACGCTCCGTCACGCTTCTGCTGCGTGGTGTGCGCGGCGCGGTAGTGCTCCAGGGTCTTGGCGTGCCGCACGGAAAGGTCGGCCACCTGCTGCTCGTAGCCCTCGGTCGGGTAGCCGCGCTCGCCCATCAGCGCGACCAGGAGCCGATCGGCCTCGGCGACCGCCGCGGACGGCTGGTCGACGAACTTTTCCTGCACCTGCGCCCATTCCCGGGCGTAGCGCTCGCGCGCCGACGCCGAGAGCGGGCGGATGTCCAGCTCCTTGTGCCGGCGTTCCCGCTCGGCGAGTTCGCGTTGCGCCGCACGCGGGTTGTCGCTCTCCTTGACGGCCCGGTCGTACTCCGGACCGAACCGCTGCTGCAGCCGCTTTCGCTGCATCTCTTGTGTCACAAGCCAAATCACGGCGCCGAGCACCGCGATGGCCACGATGACGATCACGACGATCAGCCATGTGGGCATTGTGCAAACTCCTTCACGGATGTCGCCCCCGACGCGTCCGGAGTTCCCGCGCGCCGGTGCCGGAAACCGCGTTTATCCGCGATTCGGCCGACCGGCGGCGCGGATACGGCCGGATGCCGCGCGCATCCAGCGATGTAACGAAGGTAACACCGCCGAACTAGCACTGTTACCGTCAGAGTGCTATCATCGATAACATAACGACGGAAGCGGTGATACCACCACCGCCTGACGGAAGAAGGACCCATGAGCACCACTCGCGTCGCGATCGTCACCGGCGGCTCCCGCGGCATCGGCCGCCAGGTCGCCGAGCGCTTGGGCGCCGACGGCATGGCGGTCGTCGTCAACTACGCCGGCAACGAGAAGGAGGCCCAGGCCGCGGTCGACGCCATCACCGAGCGGGGCGGCCAGGCGATCGCCGTCCGCGCCGACGTGGCCGACCCAGCCGCGGTCGCGGAGCTGTTCGACACGGCAGAGGCCACCTACGGCGGCGTCGACGTCGTCGCGCACCTGGCCGGCGTCATGAACGCGCCGACGCCGATCGCCGACACCGACTTCGAGGTGCTCGACCGGGTGCACCGCACGAACATCCGCGGCACGTTCGCCGTGGCCCAGCAGGCCGCGAAGCGGGTGCGCGACGGCGGCGCGGTGATCACCACCTCGACGTCGGTGCTCGGGCTGAACCTGCCCGGCTACGGCATCTACAACGCGACCAAGGGCGCGGTCGAGGCGATCACCATGATCCTGGCGCGCGAGCTGCGCGGCCGCGACATCACCGTCAACACCGTGGCGCCCGGCCCGACGGCGACCGCGCTGTTCCTCGACGGCAAGGACGAGGAGACCATCGGCCGGATGGCCAAGCAGCCGCCGCTCGAGCGGCTCGGCAAGCCCGAGGACATCGCCGAGGTCGTCGCGTTCCTCGCCGGCCCGGCCCGCTGGGTCAACGGCCAGGTCCTGCGCGCCAACGGCGGAATCGTCTGAGCATCCCTGGAAGGCAAAGGACGACACCGGCGGCCGCAACGCGCCCCAGGCCGAAGCGGCCACCGCGGACGCCCGTGAACACCGCGTGGACCTGCGCACCGTCTCGAGCGGCGACCTGCTCAGCCCGTCGGCCGGCTGAACCGGGTGACGATCAGGTGGTCCTTCGCCGGACCGCGGACCGCCCACTCCTGCCGCCAGCGCCGCGCGTCGAGCACCCGGTAGCTCCCGCGGTAGAGGTCGTCGCGGCACGGGTGGTCGGTGTCCCAGTGCCCGGCGCGCAGGTCGAGGGCGTGGAAGAACCCGCCGTGGTCGAAGTGCACGTCGGCGCGGCCGGGCGCGGTGGGCCGGTAATGCAGGGTGCGGGTCACCGGGCCGGTGAACGCGGCGAGCCGCATTTCGCCGGCTTCGCGGTAGACGAGGACGCCGTCCTCCTCGGCGAAGGTGGCGGTGCCGGTCACCTCCCCCGCCGGATCGCCGTCGGCGGTGAGGATTTCGCGGTCGAGCCGCCATTCTCCGCCGAAATGCGCGGCGAGATCGGGAACCGGGAAGTATTCGTCCATCACGACCAGTGTGTCACCGGTGGAGCGGCGGCGCGCCGGAGAGGGCGGCCGGAAGTTGTCGGACCCCGGCTCTAGACTCGGCGCGTGGCAGCCCCCGAGACGGCAACGGTGTCCGAAGCGCTGGAGACGCTCCAGCGCGTGTTCGGCTACGACAGCTTCCGCGGCGACCAGGCGGCGATCGTCGAGCACGTGATCGCCGGCGGCGACGCGCTCGTGCTGATGCCCACCGGGGGCGGGAAGTCGTTGTGCTACCAGATCCCCGCGCTGGTGCGGCCCGGGGTGGGCGTGGTCGTCTCACCGCTGATCGCGCTGATGCAGGACCAGGTCGACGCGCTGCGCAACGCCGGGGTCCGCGCCGGTTTCCTCAACTCCACGCAGGACTACGCGGCCCGCCAGGAAGTCGAGTCGGCGTTCCTGTCCGGCGAGCTCGACCTGCTCTACCTGGCCCCGGAACGGCTTACGGTCGAGTCCACCGTGCGGCTGCTCGACCGCGGCAAGATCTCGCTGTTCGCGATCGACGAGGCGCACTGCGTCGCCCAGTGGGGCCACGACTTCCGGCCCGACTACCTCCAGCTCTCCGCGCTGCACGAGCGCTGGCCGGACGTGCCGCGGATCGCGCTGACCGCGACGGCCACCGAAGCCACGCACAAAGAGATCGCGGCGCGGCTGAACCTCGACGAGGCCCGTCACTTCGTCGCCAGTTTCGACCGGCCGAACATCCAGTACCGGATCGTCGGCAAGAACTCGCCGCAGCGGCAATTGCTCGAGCTGCTGCGCACCGAGCACCCGGGCGACGCGGGCATCGTCTACTGCCTGTCCCGCAACTCGGTCGAGAAGACCGCGGAGTTCTTAGTACAGAACGGGATTCCGGCGGTGCCCTACCACGCGGGCCTCGACGCGCGCACCCGCGCGAAGCACCAGTCGCGGTTCCTGCGCGAGGACGGCCTCATCGTGGTCGCGACGATCGCGTTCGGCATGGGCATCGACAAGCCGGACGTCCGGTTCGTCGCGCACCTCGACCTGCCGAAGTCGGTCGAGGGCTACTACCAGGAGACGGGGCGCGCGGGGCGCGACGGCCTGCCGTCGACCGCCTGGCTCGCGTACGGGCTGCAGGACGTCGTGCAGCAGCGCAAGATGATCGACACGTCCGAGGGCGACGACGCGCACCGGCGGCGGCTGGGCGCGCACCTGAACGCGATGCTCGCGCTGTGCGAGACGGTGGAATGCCGCCGCGTGCAGATCCTCAACTACTTCGGGCAGCAGGGCGAGCCCTGCGGCAACTGCGACACGTGCCTGAGCCCGCCGGAGAAGTTCGACGGCACGATCCCGGCGCAGAAGCTGCTGTCGACGATCGTGCGGCTGCGCAACGAACGGCGGCAGAAGTTCGGCGCCGGGCAGGTGATCGACATCCTGCTCGGCAAGTCCACGCCGAAGGTCACGCAGTTCCAGCACGACACGCTCAAGACGTTCGGCATCGGCACCGAGCTGCGCGAGCCGGAGTGGCGCGCGGTCGTGCGGCAGCTGCTGGCCCAGGGCCTGCTCGCGGTCGAAGGCGACTACGGCTCGCTGGTGCTCACCGAGGCCAGCGCCGAGGTGCTGGGCGGTGATCGCGAGGTGCTGCTGCGCCGCGAGCCCGAGCGCGCGGCGGCCGCGAAGGTCCGTGGCAGCAGGAAGGCCGCCCCCGCGGTGGACATGCCCGCGGAAGCGGCCCCGCTGTTCGAGCGTCTGCGTGCCTGGCGGGCCGGCGTCGCGAAGGAGCAGGGCATGCCCGCGTACGTCATCTTCCACGACGCGACCCTGCGCCAGATCGCCACGCAACGGCCGTCTTCGCTGGCCGACCTGGGCACGGTCAGCGGTGTCGGCGAGAACAAGCTCGCCAAGTACGGCGAAGGCGTCCTCGAGGTCCTGACGGCCGAGTGACCTAGCGGGCGGCCGGCCCCGGCTGCCCGTCCGGTCCGGTCACGGAGTTGACCTTGCGGACGGCGCCGGCGATCCGGTCGTGGTACTTGCCCTTGGTCCGGTCGTCGACGAACTTGGCGGCCTTGCCGACGTACTGGTTCACCTTTTCGGGGTTCTTTTTGGCGTAGGCGCGGGCCGCGCCCGCGGCCCCGGCCAACATGGTCAGTCTGCGCATCAACGGCACGGTGGTCCTCCCTCATCGGGTTTCGGTCATCCTGACAACGCGGACGAACCACCCGAAGGTTCCCCGTGTGACGACCGCCAAACCTTCGAGCACGGCGTGACGGACCGTCACCGGCCTCGAAAATGCCGCGCGGATCAGCGCCGGGCGCCCTTAAGCTCGCGATCATGCGCGACTTGGCCACCCTGCCGAAGGCCCACCTGCACGTCCACCTGGAGAGCACGATCCGGCCGGGTACGCTCCGTGAGCTCGGCGAGGCCAACGGCATCGACGTCCCGGCTGAACCCCCGGTCTTCGACGGCTTCCGCGCCTTCGCCGACTACAACGCGCTCGTCCGGGCCTGCCTCCGGCGTCCCGAAGACTTCGAGCGCGTCGCCCGCGAGTACTGCGAAGACGAAGCCGCTCAGGGCACGCGCTACGCCGAAATCACGTTCACCGCGGCTTCGCACGGAGAACGCCTGGGCGACCTGGAGATGCCGCTCGAATCCGTCCTCAAAGGACTGACCGCGAGCCCTTCCGGACTCGGATGGCGGCTGCTGCTGGACCACTCGCGACGCCGCTCGGTCGAACGCGCCGAGCGCACCCTCGACCTCGCGCTGAAGTACGACGAAGTCTTCGCGATCGGCATGGCCGGCGAGGAAAGCCACTCCCTGCGTCCCTTCGCGACGGTCTTCGAGAAGGCCCGAGCCGGCGGACTCCACCTGCTGCACCACACGGGTGAAGACGCCGGCCCGGACAGCATCCGCGAAGCCCTCGACATCGGCCGCACCGAACGGCTGGGCCACGGCATCCGCGTCCTCGACGACCCCGGGCTGGTCGCCGAGGTCCGCGGCCGGGGTCTCGCGCTGGAGGTCTGCCCGTCGTCGAACGTGACGCTCGGACTGGTGCCGGCACTACCCGAGCACCCGCTCCCCCGGCTCCTCGACGCCGGGCTGACGGTCACGCTCAACACCGACGTCCCGTCGGTCACCGGCGCGAACCTGGCCGCTGAGTACGCCCGGGTCCGAAACGCGTTCCGCTACGACGACGCCGTGATGGCGGGCTTCGCGCGGGCGAGCGTCACCGCGTCCTTCGCGCCCGAAGCGACCAAAGAAGCGATGCTGCGCGACATCGACGCGTGGCTCACACCGGCAGCAGGCGGGTGACCAGCGTGCCGAGCTGGTGCACCGTGCGGCACTCGTGCATCTCGACGACGTCGGCGTACTCCAGCGCCGCCGAGTCGCCGGTCGACCACAGCGACCGCCGCTCCGGGTTCAGCCAGTAGACGTGCCGGGCGCGGGCCTTGATCTCGCGGACGGCGTCGAGGTTCGGGTCGCCGCCGTTGGTGCGGGCGTCGCCGAGGATCAGCACCGACGTGCGCGGGCCGACCGCGTCGAGCCAGTTCGCCGTGAACTGGCGCAGTGAGCCGCCGTAGTCGCTGTGGCCGTCCCAGCGCACCAGCGCCGCTTCGGACAGCATGCGCGCGCCCAGGTGCTCGGGGTCGGCGACGCCGGTGGTGACCAGGTGGGTGACCTCGTCGGCGCTGTCGACGAACGCGAACACGCGGATCTTGCTGAACTGGTCGCGCAGGGCCTGGACCAGCAGCATGGTGAAGTTCGCGAACCCCGCGACCGAGCCGGACAGGTCGCACAGCAGCACGATTTCGGGCCGGCCGGGCCGCCGGTGGCGGTAGGCCGGGCGCAACGGCACCCCGCCGGTCGACAGGGACCGCCGCAGCGTGCGGCGCAGGTCGATCTGCCCGCGCGTGGTGCGCTTGCGGCGGGCGGCGAGGCGCGTCGCGAGCTTGCGGGACAACGGCTGGATCGTCCGCCGCAGCTCCGCGAGCTGGGCGCGGCTGGCGATGAGGAAGTCGACGCGGTCGGGCGCGGGCGCGATGGCGTGCTTGGCGACGCGCTCGCGGCCGCGGACCTCGGCCGCGCGCCGGCGGGCCTCCGTGCGGACCTGCCCGCGGAAGCCTTCGACGCGGCGGCGGATCTCGTCGCGGTCGAGCCGGTCGGTGAACTCGCCGCGCGCGCCGCCACCGCGCACCGCGGCCAGCACCCGCGCGATGAGCGTCTGCGGCTGGAGCCGCTCCAGGGTCTGGTGCGCCGAGAAGCCGCCCCCGGGACCGGACGCCGAGCCGTACTGCCCGAGCATGTCGACCGCGAGCCCGGCCAGCTGGGAGAGGGCCTGCTGGTCGCCGTCCGCGAGCGCGGCGGCGAGCTCCTCACGCAGTTCCTCCAGCGTCGAGGGCTGGTCCTCGCGGGCCCGCTCGGGCGCGCCGATCCCGGCGGGGAAGTACAGGTCGAACGCGGCGTCGAACACCGCGCGCTGGCCGCCGCGCCGGACCAGCGCCGCGGCCAGTCCTTCGCGGACCAGTGAGCGGTCGTCCAGGCCCAGGACTTCCAGCGCGGCCGCGGCGTCGACCGTCTCGGCGGGCCCGGCCGGGATGCCCTGGACCCGCAGGGCCCGGACGAACGACGCGAGCCGCTCCGGCACGCCGCCGGTCACGACGCGTCCAGGACCTGTTCGAGCTTCAGGCCGGCGCCGGCCTTGGCGATGTCGTCCTGGTGCTTGAGGACGACACCAAGGCTCTCCCGCACGACCTGCTCGTCGAGCGTCGACGCGCCGAGCGCGAGCAGCGTGCGCGCCCAGTCGATGGTCTCGGCGACCGACGGCAGCTTGCGCAGGTCCATCGCGCGCAGCGCGGCGATCACCCGGACGACGGAATCCGCGAGCGCGGCGTCGATGCCCGGCACCTTGAGCCGGACGATGTCGCGTTCGAGGTCTTCGTCCGGGAAGTCGATGTGCAGGAACAGGCACCGGCGACGCAGCGCCTCGGACAGCTCGCGCGTCGCGTTCGAGGTCAAGACGGCGAACGGCGCGCGCGTCGCGGTGATCGTGCCCAGCTCCGGCACGGTCACCTGGAAGTCGCCGAGCACCTCCAGCAGCAGGCCCTCGACCTCCATGTCGGCCTTGTCGGTCTCGTCGATGAGCAGCACGGTCGGCTCGTCCGACGAGATCGCCGTCAGCAGCGGGCGGCGCAGCAGGAACTCCTCGCCGAAGATGTCGGTGCGGGCCTCTTCCCACGTCTCGTCGCGGCCGGCGGTGATCCGCAGCAGCTGCTTCGCGTGGTTCCACTCGTAGAGCGCGCGAGCCTCGTCGATGCCCTCGTAGCACTGCAGGCGCACCAGCCGCGAACCGCTGACCTGCGCAACGGCCTTGGCGAGCTCGGTCTTGCCGACGCCGGCGGGGCCCTCGACCAGCAGCGGCTTGCCGAGCCGGTCGGCGAGGAACACCGTGGTCGCCACCGCCGTCGAGGCCAGGTAGCCGGCTTCGGCCAGCTTGGCCGACACGTCGTCGACGGAGGTGAAGAATCCGGTGCCCACCACGTGCCTCCTAAGCGATCGCTCACCCGGAGCGTACCCGACAGCCCCGGTGACGATCCGGCCAAAAGCAGGCCGTCCCCCGAGCGGCACGTAACCGTCACTGCGGGCCTGGTCGGCCGTGCCTGTGGTCGGATTGTCAACGAACGGCGCAGTAGCATCGGCCGCGTGACCTACGTTGCGGCTTCCGGCCGATACGAATCGATCCCCTACCGGCGCTGCGGACGTTCCGGGCTCAAGCTGCCCGCGATCTCGCTCGGGCTGTGGCACAACTTCGGCCACGACCGCCCGCTGCAGAGCCAGCGCGACATCACCCGCCGCGCCTTCGACCTCGGCATCACGCACTTCGACCTGGCCAACAACTACGGCCCGCCCTACGGCTCGGCGGAGGAGAACTTCGGGCGGCTGCTGGCCACCGACTTCAAGCCGTACCGCGACGAACTGGTGATCTCCAGCAAGGCCGGCTACGACATGTGGCCCGGCCCGTACGGCGAGTGGGGTTCCCGCAAGTACCTGCTGTCCTCTCTGGACCAGTCGCTCGGCCGGCTGGGCCTGGACTACGTCGACATCTTCTACTCCCACCGGTTCGACCCCGAGACGCCGCTCGAGGAGACGGTCGGGGCGCTCGACTCCGCCGTCCGTGCCGGGAAAGCGCTTTACGTCGGGATTTCGTCGTACAACTCGGAGCGGACCGCGGAGGCGGCGCGGCTGCTGCGCGAGCTCGGCACGCCGCTGCTGATCCACCAGCCGTCGTACTCGATGCTGAACCGCTGGATCGAGGAGGACGGGCTCCTGGACACGCTGGACGACGCGGGCGCGGGCTGCATCGCGTTCTCACCGCTGGCTCAGGGGCTGCTCACGGACAAGTACCTCAAGGGCGTGCCGTCGGATTCGCGGGCGGCGCAGGGCAAGTCCCTCGACCCGGACACCCTCGACGAAGACCGGCTGGGCCGGGTCCGGGCGCTGAACGAGATCGCCTCACGACGCGGCCAGTCGCTGGCGCAGCTGGCGCTCGCGTGGGCCCTGCGCGACCACCGCGTGACGTCGGTGCTGATCGGCGCGAGCAGCGTCAAGCAGCTCGAGGACAACGTCGGCGCGCTCGGCAACCTCGATTTCAGCTCGGAGGAGCTGACCGAGATCGACGGCCACGCCACCGACGCGGGCATCAACCTCTGGAAGCGGTCCTCGGACGGCTGAGACCCACGAGGAGGGCGGGCGCCCCGCGCGGCCCGCCCTCTTTCGGCGCCAACGTTTGACCAGATTTCGTATTTAGTCATATGATGGCGTCATGCCTCCTGCCGAAGACCGCGCCGAGCGGGCCGAGCGGATCCTCGACGCGGCCTCCGAGCTGCTGCTGCGGGCCGGCTACCGGCGCACGACCATCGAGGACGTCGCCGAGCGCGCGGACGTCGGCAAGGGGACCGTCTACCTGCACTGGAAGAACCGCGAGGAGCTGTTCCTCGCGGTGCTGCTCCGGGAGTCCGTGCGCAGCATCGAAGACCTCGTCCGGGCGGTCGAAGCGGACCCGCTCGCCGCGCGGCTGTCGCGGCTGACCGAGATCCAGTACGCCAACGTGCTGGGCCGTCCGCTGCTGCGCGCGGGATATGCCGACAATGCCGACACGCTCGGGAAGCTCCTGCCGAAGCTGCACGCCAAGCTCGACCCGCGCCACGACGAGGCGTTCGTCGAGTACCTCGAACTACTGGCGGGCAACGACCTGCTCCGCGCCGACCGGCCGGCCCGCGAACTCGCCGTCGCCTACCAGGCGGTGCTGCACGGCTTCCTCGGCGGAAATCCCCCGCCCGAGCCCGCGCTGATCGCCGACACCGTCGCGCACGCCTTCGAGCCGGTCGCCGTCTCGACGATGCGGCTGCGCGAAGTGGCGCCGCGGGTCGTCGCGCTGTTCACCGAATCCGTCGCGCTCGACCGGAAGCAGCTCGAGCGCGCGTACTGAACGACAAACTGGGAGAACGCATGCGCACCGGAATCCTGATCGACGAACTGGGCGTCGGCTTCGACGGCATGATCGCGCAAGCACGCGAAGCCGCGAAGCTCGGCTACGGCACGCTGTGGCTGGCGCAGCGCGGCGGCTGGGACGCGCTCACGGCGTTGCCCGCGCTCGGCGCCGCGGCACCCGGCCTCGAGCTGGGCACGTGCGTCGTGCCGACCTACCCGCGGCACCCGATCACGATGGCCGCGCAGGCGCTGACCGTCCAGGCGGCGACCGGCGCGCCGGTCCACCTCGGCGTCGGACTGAGTCACCGGTACATCGTCGAGCGGGAGTTCGGGTACTCCTACGATCGCCCGCTCCGGCACCTGCGCGAGTACCTCGAGGCGCTGAACCCGTTGCTGCGCGGGGAAAAGGCGGACGTCCACGGCGAGTCGCTCACCGCGGCGGGCGGCCTGACGACGCCCGGCGCCGCCCGGCCCGCGGTCCTGGTGGGCTCGGTCAGCCCGGGCTCGACGAGCCTGGCGGGCGAGCTGGCCGACGGCGTGATCACGACGTGGGCGGGCCCGCGCGCGATCGGCGAGTTCGTGGTACCGACACTGGGCGCCGACCGGCGGGTTGTTTCGGGTCAGCTGATCTGCGTGACGTCCGAAGTGGACGAACGCCGCAAGTGGGTCGAGGACACGTACGGCGCGGCGGCGAGCGTGCCGGCGTACCGGTCCATTTTGGACCGCGACGGCTACGCCCGAGCCTCGGACAGCGCGCTCATCGGTGACGAGGAAACCGTGCGCCGCCAAGTGAAAGCCCTGGAAGACGCGGGCGCGACCGAGCTGCTGGTGATGCCGTTCGGGTCGGCGCCGGAACAGGCCCGCACCCGTGAGATGCTGGCCGCATGACCAGGCTCTGGGTGGACGACCTGCGCCCCGCGGTCCGCTAGCCGGCCCCGCGCGCACGCCGGGCCTGGATCAGGTCCTCGCGGGCGCGGGCGACGCGGGAGCGGACGGTGCCGACCGGGCAGCCGCAGACGTCGGCGGCCTCGGCGTAGGACAGGCCGAGGACCTGGGTCAGCACGAGGACTTCGCGCCGCTCCGGCTCCAGGCCGTCGAGCAGCAGGCCCAGCTCGACGAGCTCCTCGAAGCCGGCCGCCGGGTTCCGGGTGCGCTCGGCGGCGGCTTCCCAGTCGGTGTCGGCGATCTTCGGGCGGGCGCCCGCGGCCCGGATCTGGTCGACGACGACCCGGCGCGCGATGGACAGCAGCCAGGTCCGCGAGGACGAACGTCCGGCGAAGCGGCGAAGGCTGCCGAAAGCACGAAGGTAGGTCTCCTGCGTCAGGTCGTCAGCCGAGGACGCGTCGGTGAGGTGGGCGAGGAAGCGCCAGACGTCGGCCTGCGTCGCGCGGACCCACTCCTCCAGCGCCCGCCGGTCGCCACGGCCCGCCGCCATCGCCAGGGTCGTGACGCGCTCGTCGTCCTCACCGCGAGTCATGATCCGGAAGATAGCAGTGACGAGTGACCCCTCGGCCATATAGGGCGTTATACGGCCCTCACTCGACCTGCTTGACCGCCCACTCGGCCCATTCGCGCTGCATGGCCGAGAACCGCTTGCCCCATTCCAGGACCAGGCGGCCGTAGACCGAGGCGTCGTCGTCGCCCCAGTCGATCGAGGTCTCCAGGTCTTCCAGCCGCCCGGAGCGGCGTCGGCCCGTCTCCCCGAGGTACTCCAGGTACTCCCGGGCGCGTTCCGGGCCGACCGCTCCGAGGAAGTACACCCGTAGCAGGGACTCGTTGCGCGTCACGCGGTTCGGCTCGACGTCGACCAGCCAGTGCCGCAGCTCCGCGCGCCCGGCCTCGGTGATCTCGTACTCCTTGCGCCCGCGCGGCCCCTCGGCGTGGACGCGGATCAGCCCTCCGGTCTCGAGTTTGCCGAGCTCGCCGTAGAGCTGGCTCTGCGTGGCCGCCCAGACGTTGGACATCGCCTGCTCGAAGCGTTTCAGCAGGTCGTAGCCGCTCATCGGGCACTCTTCCAGCAGACCGAGGACAGCGTGGCGCAGGCTCATGTCCTCAGTCTGACATTCCACTCTTGACATGTCTACCTAGGAGCTTCTAGTTTCGACATGTCAGAGTTGGAACGTCTGGGGAGACCCGCATGAACTACCTGAAGAGCTTCCTTCCGTGGATCGCGTTCGCCGTGGTCGCGACGCACTTCGACTGGCGCTGGTCCGGCCTGACCGGCCTGGTCATCTCGGCCGCGCTGCTCGTGCTCGCCCGCCGCGAAGGCCGCAAGGCGGACGCCCTCATCATCGAGTGGAGCGCGCTCGCCTTCTTCGCCCTGCTCACGGCCGTGGCCTTCGCCTTTCCCGCGTCGCCGGTGAAGACCTACACCGGCGCGCTCACCGACGCCTGGCTGGCCCTCACCGCCTGGGGCTCGCTCGCGCTGGGCCGGCCGTTCACCCTCGGCATCGCGCGGACGATGACACCGCCGGAACTCTGGGACAACCCGGTCTTCAAGCGGGTCAACGTGCTCATCACGCTCGTGTGGGCCGCGAGCTTCACCGTCACCGGGCTCGCCGGTATCGCGCTGCTGAACTACGCCCCGCACGCGACGGCCGCCTTGATCACCCTCAAGGTCCTCGGCTTCGCCGTCCCCGTTGCCTTCACCATCCGCTACCCGCGCATCGTGCGCGCCCGAGCCGGGAAAGCCGCCTGACATGACCACCAGCGATTTCCACCTGAGCGGCGCCTACGCCCCGGTCCACGACGAGCTGACCGCGTTCGACCTCCCGGTGGCCGGCGCCCTGCCGCCCGAGCTGACCGGCTGGTACCTGCGCAACGGCCCGAACCCGCGTGCGGACAGCAAGCACTGGTTCACCGGCGACGGCATGGTCCACGGCGTCCGGCTCGAGCACGGCCGCGCCGCCTGGTACCGCAACCGGTGGGTGCGCACCGACAGCTTCGACGACCCGGATCTCAAGCTGTACAACGAAGACGGCACGCGCAACCTGCACGCCAGCGTCGCGAACACGCACGTGGTGAACCACGCCGGCCGCACGCTCGCGCTCGTCGAATCCTCGCTGCCGTACGAGATCACGACGGACCTCGAGACCGTCGGCGCCTACGACTTCGGCGGCGAGCTGGCCGACTCGATGACCGCGCACCCGAAGATCTGCCCCACGACCGGCGAACTGCACTTCTTCGGCTACGGCAGCATCACCGCGCCGCACGTCAGCTACTACCGCGCCGACGCCGCCGGCGAGCTGGTCGTCAAGCAGCCCCTCGACGTGCCGGGGCTGACGATGATGCACGACTTCGCGCTCACGGCCGGGCACGCCGTCTTCTACGACCTGCCCGTCGTGTTCGACCAGGCGTCGGTCGGCCAGGGCATGCCCTACCGCTGGAACACGGGCTACGGCGCGCGGCTCGGCGTGCTGCGCCGCGACCGGCCCGAAGCCGGCGTGCGCTGGCTGGAGATCGAGCCCTGCTACGTCTTCCACACGCTCAACGCGTTCGACACGCCGGACGGCCGGATCGTCGTGCAGGTCCTGCGCTACGACCACCAGTGGTGGGCGGGCCACGACGACCCGCCGGCGTTCCTCCACCGGTGGACCATCGATCCCGTCGCCGGCACGGTCACCGAGGAGCGGCTGGACGACCGGCCGGGCGAGTTCCCCCGCATCGACGACCGGCTCGCCGGTTCCGACGCGCGCTTCGGCCACGTCACCGGCCACGACGTCCTGCGCCGCCACGACCTGCACGCCGGTACCGCGACCGAACACGTCTTCGGGGAAGGGCACGTCCCCGGCGAAGCGGTGTTCGTCCCGGCCGAAGGCGGCGAAGGCTGGCTGCTGACTTACGTCTACAACGCGGTGGAGGACCGCAGCGACCTCGTCGTGCTCGACGCCGGGGACGTCGCCGCGGCGCCGGTCGCGACCGTCCACCTCCCGCAGCGGGTTCCCGCGGGCTTCCACGGGAACTGGCTGCCGGACGCGTGAGCGCTCAGGCGAACTTGGTCTTCGGCCGCTCCTGCCGGACGTCGTCGACGTAGACGTCGACCTTCTCGTCGAGGAAGGCCACCAGCCCCGCGACGCGCTCGCTCTCCGGCAGCGGCGTCGGGTAGCTCCAGGCGAGGTCCTCGTGCCCGGTCACGTCGAAGTGGTCGGCGGCACCCTTGTACGGGCAGTGCGTCACGGTGTCGATCTTCTCGAGCAGGTCCATCCGGACGTCGACGCGGGGCAGGTAGTAGCGGGTCGGCAGGCCGGTCTCGAACAGCAGGTGCGGCCGGACGGTGTCGGCGACGGTGACGCCGTCGACCTCGATCCGCACGTGGCGCGAGCTCGGCAGGATGTCGACCCGGACGCCGGGGTCGCGCGGGTGCGTGAAGATCTGTTCGTCCTCTTCGAACCAGTCGAAGGCGCCGAACTCGAAGCGGACGTGGTCCCGTAGCTCCTCGATGGGCGAATCCGGGTATTCCAGCGCGGCGTCCACCGCCTCGGCTCCGCCACCCTTTATCGTCGACAGAACGCCTTCTCCGCGGCTGGGCGAGTGCGACGTCCGGCCGGAGGGGGTGAGAACGCCGCTGACGACGTCCGCGCGCGGGAAGTAGTACGTCGGGTAGTAGGGAACTTCCCACACCAGAAGGGGGTGCACCGTGTCCGCGACGACCTGCCCGCCGAGGAACACGCGTACCCGCTTCGCGCCTTGTGCCACGCGGACCCGGCCGCGTACCGGAGTGCTCATGCCCCGGTCAACGGGTCCCGAAGCGGGCGTATTCCGGCGGAACCGGGACTCGGACGGCTAGCGTGGCAGGAAGCACGAGGACGACAGGAAGCGGGCAAGGGTGGCCGGCGTAGAAGCTCCAACGGTCGGGACCCCCGCCGGGATGCGCAAGATCAACCAGCGGGCGGTGCTCGACCTGCTGCGCCGCGGCGGACCGGCGACCCGGCCGCAGGTGGCGAAGGACACCGGGCTGTCGAAGCCGACGGTGAGCCAGGCGCTGCTGGCGCTCGAAGCCGCCGGGCTGGCGCGCCCGACCGGGCACACCTCCACCGGCACCGGGCGCTCGGCCGTGCTGTACGAGGCCGACCCGACGGCGGGCTACGTGCTGGGCGTCGACATCGGGCGCGAGCACATCCGCGTCGCGGTCTCGGACCTCGGCCGCACGATCGTGGCGCGCCGCGACGAGCGCAACACGGCGCGTTCGGGCGCCGCGCTGGTCACGGCGGTCGGGAAGATCGCGGCTTCGGCCGTCGCGGAGGCGCGGCTGGCGCAGTCCGACATCGTTGTCCGCGTGGTCGGCTCCCCCGGTGTCGCCGATCCGGAGAAGCGCTGCTTCCGGCACGCGCCGAACCTGCCGGGCTGGGGCCGCGCCGGGCTGATCGACGACCTCGAAGCCGCGGTGGGCCCGGACCTGATGGTGGAGAACGACGCGAACCTGACGGCGGTCGGCGAGGGCGAAAGCGGAGCCGCGCGCGGAGTGTCGGTGTTCGGCTGCATCACGATCGGCACGGGCGTCGGCATGGGCATGATGGTCGACGGCCGGGTGTTCCGCGGCGCGACGGGCGCGGCGGGCGAGATCGGCTACCTGCCCTACGGCCGCACACGATCGTCCTCAGAGGACGGCACCCCGCCCGCCCGCGGTCATTTGGAGGAGGCGACGGCGGCCCAGTCGGTGGTCCGCGGCGCCCGTGAACTCGGCCTGGGCACGGCGAAGTCGGCCCGCGAGGTGTTCCGCCTGGCCCGCGAAGGCGACGAACTCGCCCGGCGGGCACTGGAAGCGGAAGCCGACCGGCTGGCGTACACGGTGGCCTCGGTGGCGGCGGTGATCGACCCGGAGCTGATCGTCCTGGGCGGCGGGATGGGCACGGCGGCGGACCTGCTGCTGGAGCCGTTGGACCGCGCGCTGCGGGCGTTCACGCCGTTGGTGCCGAAGGTGGTCCAGGGCGAACTGGGCGAGGACGCGGTGCTGGCGGGGGCGATCAGCGTGGGCTTGCGGGCGGCCCAGGGTCTGGTGTTCGACCGCCGCGTCGGCGCGGCTTAGGCCGCGCGCCAGGCTTCGCCGCCGGTCGAAACGCGCCACGGCGTCAGCTTCAGCACCGTGATCTTCGGGTCCAGGTGGTCCTCGCCGCCCAAGATCTTCGGGTCGTAGCCCAGCGGTTCCGGTGCCGACGCGAACAGGTCCCACAAGTACTTGCGCGTCGGAATGTCGTCGGCGAACTCCGCCCGGCACTCCGCCACCGCCACCTCGTGCTGCGGGTCCCAGTACGAACACGACACGTACGGCGACGCCGCCAGGTGCGCCACCTTCAGCGGCGTCGGGCGGGTGAACAGCCATCCCGTCAAACCGTCCGGCCCGTCTTCCCAGATCGGGTGGACCACCCTCGACCGCGGGCGGCCCCGCCGGTCGACGGTCACCAGCGTGCACCACACGATGCGGTGCGCCACGCGGACGAACGCTCCGGCCAGCTCGGCCGGCACTCTGCTAGATTCCACAACCATGGTTGTGCATCCTAGCACCCTCGACCTCTCCCTCACCGCCCTCTTCGCGGGCTGGGCGATGACCGACGAGGTCCAGCGGCGGCTCACCGAGCAGGGCTTCGGCGACCTGCGCTTCAACGACGGCGTCGTGCTCCAGCACGTCCTGGCCGCGCCGCTGTCCATCACCGCGCTGGCCGAGCGGATGGGCGTGACGCAGCAGGCCGCGTCGAAGACCGTCGCCGATCTCGAACGCCGGGGCCTGCTGCGCCGCGAACCCGATCCGGCCGACGCGCGGACCAAGCTGCTGCACCTCACCGAGCACGCGCACCACGCCGTCGAAGCGACCCGGGTACTGCGAAAAGAACTTCAGGACGAACTGGCGACGGAGTTCGGCGCCGCCCGCGTCGACGACGCCCGGACGCTGTTGGCATCGATCATCGGCCGATTCGGCGGCGACGACGCGATCCGCGCCCGGCGCGTCCGGCCGCCCAGGTGATTACCTGACACGTAATCGACGGCGAAGCCCGCGAAGCCGACGATGACCGCATGAGCGAAACCAACCGCATGATCGTCCTCGACTGCCTGGAAAACCTGTTCGTGCACAAGGACTTCGATGCCGCGAAGGCCGCGCTGCACCCCGAATTCATCACCCACAGCCCCGGTCTGCCCAACGGCCGGGACACGTTCGCCGACGCCGTCAAGAACTCGCCGCTGGCCGGCGCGACCGCCGAGATCCGGCACGTCGTCGCCGAGCGCGACCTCGTCATGGTGCACCTGCACGTGGCCGGGACGGCCATCGTCGACATCCTGCGCGTCGAGGACGGCCTGCTCGTCGAGCACTGGGACGTCAAGGAAACTGGCGCGTGATCACGCAGGTCCCCGACGCCGTCGCCAAGAGCCTGCCTTCGGCGTCGCGGATCTCCCCTTCGGCGAACGCGATCCGTGAGCCCTCCTTCACGACCCGGCCGGCCGCGCGGATCTCGCCGCGGCCCGCGTGGATGGCGCGCAGGTAGCTCACCTTCAGCTCCACCGACGAGTAACCGACGCCGGCCGGCAGCGTCGAGTGCACCGCGCAGCCGACCACCGAGTCCAGCAGCGTGGCCGCGACCCCGCCGTGGACCATCCCGATCGGGTTGTACAGCGACTCGTCGGGCTCGATGACCGCGACGACCTCGCCGTGGCCGATGTGCGTCCAGCGCATCCCGAAGTGCGCGGCGATCGGCGGCGCGGGCAGGCGCCCCTCCGCGATGCCCGTCAGGTACTCGAACCCGGTCATCGTGGCGCCGAGGCGGGCGGCCGGCAGCGGGTCCTGCCAGGTGATGGTCTTCGAGCGGGTCTGCGCCCCGGCGGCCACGTCGGTCATGTCGGCTCCTCGATTATGACAGCTGTCTTAATCGCAGCTTCGCCCGCGCACCCCCCGGCGTCAAGCGCGGCGTGACCCAGGCCACCGGCGGCCGATCCCCGGATGGAATCATCCGGGGGTGGACAACGACGCCGGCCGCAAGCTCATCGACCCGGAACGGGTGGCCGCGGCGGTCGACGGGCTCGGCGACCGCGCCGTCATCGACGAGTGGGCCCAGCGCTTTTCCGTGGTCGCCGACCCGTCCCGCCTGGCGCTGCTGGTCTCGATCCACTACGCCCGCGAGATCAGCGTCACCGACCTCGCCGCGGTCACCGGCATGACGGACACCGCGGTTTCCCAGGCGCTGCGGCTACTACGCGCGCACGGGCTGGTCACCACGCAGCGCACCGGGCGCGTCGTGCGCTACCGGCTCGCCGACGCGACCGTGCACGAACTCATCCATCGGGTGCGGCCACACCCCCAGGAGTCCGCTGTGCCAACCGAGGCTCCGCCTCGGGCCGGGGGCTCCGCGAGCCAGACCCCCGCCAAGCCCGCGACCGACCAGGGCGACCGGTAGCGTGCGAGCATGACGGGATTGCCCGAGACCATCACCGCCTGCCTGTTCGATCTCGATGGAGTTCTTACCGGTACGGCCGTCCTGCACAGCCAAGCCTGGAAACGGACTTTCGACGAGTTTCTTCGCGCCCGCGACGGCGCCGGCTTCCGCGAGTTCACCGACCAGGACTACGCGACCTATGTGGACGGCCGCCCGCGCGCCGACGGAGTCCGCGAATTCCTGCGCTCACGCGGGATCGAACTGCCGGAAGGCACCCCCGACGACCTGCCGGACGCCCCCACCGTCAACGGCGTCGGCAACCGCAAGAACGAGCTGGTCCTGAAAATCATCGACGAGCGCGGCGTGAACCCCTACCCCGGCTCGATCCGGTACCTCGACGCGGCCAAGGCCGCCGGCCTGCGGATCGCCGTCGTGACGTCGTCCGCGAACGGCGCGAAGGTGCTCGACGCCGGCGACCTCAGCAAGTACGTCGAAGCCCGCGTCGACGGCCTGACCATCCGCGAGCAGCACCTCAAGGGCAAGCCTGCGCCGGACTCGTTCCTGGCCGGCGCCGCGGCGCTCGGCGTCGAACCCGCGCACGCGGCCGTGTTCGAGGACGCCCAGTCCGGCGTCCAGGCCGGGAAGGCCGGCGGCTTCGGCTACGTCGTGGGCGTGAACCGCGCCAACCAGGCCGAGCAGCTGCGGGCCCACGGGGCCGACATCGTCGTCGACGACCTCGCCGACCTCCTGGAGGATTGATGACCGAAGAAGAACCCCACGGCTACGAGTGCGCGGCGTGGGAGCTGCGTTGGCGCGGCATGGACGTCGACGCACTGCAGCGCACCGAGTCGGCGTTCGCCGTCTCGAACGGGCACATCGGCCTGCGCGGCACCCTGGAGGAAGCCGAGCCGCGCGGCCTGCCCGGCACCTACCTCAACGGCTTTTACGAGCAGCACGGACTCCCCTACGCCGAAGCGGGCTACGGCTACCCCGAAGAGGGCCAGACCGTCGTCAACGTGACCGACGGCAAGATCATCCGGCTGCTCGTCGAGGACGAGCCGCTCGACATGCGCTACGGCGCCGCCACCAAGCACGACCGGGTGCTCGACTTCCGCAAGGGCACGCTGAGCCGCAGCACCGAATGGTCGTCGCCGACCGGGCGGCGGGTCCGCGTGCGCACCGAGCGGCTGGTGTCGTTCACCCAGCGCGCGATCGCCGCCATCCGGTACGAGGTCGAGCCGCTCGACGAGGACCTGCAGCTGGTCGTCCAGTCCGACCTGCTGGCCAACGAGCCGATCGAGTCCGACACCAGCGACCCGCGGGTGGCCGCCGCGCTGAACTCGCCGCTGGTCGGCGAGTTCCACCGCGCGTCCGACTACAACGCCGTGCTGGTGCACCAGACCCGCCGGTCCGGGCTGCGGATGGCCGCGGCGATGGACCACAAGATCGAGGTGGACGACGGGATCCGCGCCCGCATCCACTCCGAGGAGGACCTCGCGCGGCTCACGGTCGCGGTCGACGTGCCGAAGGGCGGGCGGCTGCGCATCACCAAGTTCCTCGCCTACGGCTGGTCCGCGCAGCGCTCGGTGCCCGCGTTGCGGTCGCAGGTCGAGGCCGCGCTGGCGGGCGCGCGCCAGACCGGCTGGAAGGGCCTGGTCACCGAGCAGCGCGAGTTCCTCGACGACTTCTGGGCCACCTCGGACATCGAGATCGACGGCGACCCCGAGCTGCAGCAAGCCGTCCGCTTCGCGCTGTTCCACCTCCTGCAGGCCGGAGCCCGCGGCGAAAGCCGCGCGATCGCGGGCAAGGGCCTGACCGGCCCGGGCTACGACGGGCACGCCTTCTGGGACACCGAGTCGTTCGTCCTGCCCGTGCTCACCTACACGATGCCGGGCGCGGCGCGCGACGCCCTGCGCTGGCGCCATTCCACAATGGACAAAGCGCGGGAACGCGCGCACCAGCTGGCGTTGCGCGGCGCGGCGTTCCCGTGGCGGTCGATCAACGGCGCCGAGTGCTCGGCGTACTGGCCGGCGGGCACGGCCGCGTTCCACGTCAGCGCGGACATCGCCGACGCCGTGGTGCGGTACCTCAACGCGACCGGTGACGAGGAGTTCGAGCGCGACTACGGCGTCGAGCTGCTCCTGGAAACCGCGCGGCTGTGGGCTTCCCTGGGGCACCACGACCGGCACGGCGCCTTCCGCATCGACGGCGTCACCGGCCCCGACGAGTACTCGGCCGTGGCGGACAACAACGTCTACACGAACCTGATGGCCCGCCGGAACCTGCTGGCCGCCGCGGATTCGTGCGCGCGCCACCCGGACGTGGCGGCGCGGTTCGGCGTCGACACGGTCGAGCTGGACACCTGGCGCGCGGCCGCCGCGGCGATGTACCTGCCCTACGACGCGGAGCTCGGCGTGCACCCGCAGTCGGAGGGCTTCCTCGACCACGACGAGTGGGACTACGAGCACACGGACCTCGCGCACTACCCGCTGCTGCTGCACTTCCCGTACTTCGACCTGTACCGCAAGCAGGTCGTCAAGCAGGCGGACCTGGTGCTGGCGCTGCACATGTGCGGCGACTCGTTCAGCCCGGAGGAGAAGGCCCGCAACTTCGCCTACTACGAGGCGAGGACCGTGCGCGACTCTTCGCTGTCGGCGGGGACGCAGGCGGTGGTCGCGGCCGAGGTCGGGCACCTCGAGCTCGCCTACGACTACCTCGCCGAAGCCGCGCTGACCGACCTGCACGACGTGCACAACAACGTCCGCAACGGCTTGCACATGGCGTCGCTGGCCGGGGCGTGGCTGGGCGCCGTGGCCGGCTTCGGCGGCCTGCGGGACCACGGCGGCGACCTGGCGTTCGCGCCGCGGCTGCCGCCGCAGCTGGACCGGATCACCTTCCGGCTGATGTTCCGCGGCACCCGGTTCCAGGTCGAGATCGACCGCGACCAGGCCACCTACCACGTGCTGGACGGCGAGCCGCTGGAAGTGCTGCACCACGGCGAGCGCATCACGGTCACCGCGGAACCGCAGCGGTTCGCGATCCCGAAGATCGACGCGGGCGACCCGCCGGCGCAGCCCCCCGGCCGCGTCCCCATGCGGCGCGACTCGGAAAAGGTGCGTCAGTACGCGGACCCGACCAACCCGGTCACCCTGGAAGGTCGCTGACGGCGTCCCGCCCGGGTGGGGCCGGAACTTCTTCGGTCCCGCCCGGGTTCACGTCCGGGTCGGGCGCGGTCGGCACGTCGTGGGTCAGCCGGCCGGGGGTCGGCAGCTTCGGGAGTTCGTCGTCTTCGTCGTCACGGGCGTGAATGCGCTGCTGCTCGCTCATGCTTTCCGGAATACCCGGTTTTCCCGGCGACGGCCAGCGCTCAGGCCGCGACGACCTTCTTCCCGCCCTTTTCCCGTGCTTTGTCCTGCAGGGTCAGCAACAGTCCGTCGCGGGTCGACCAGGGGCAGATCGCGACCTTGCCGCCCGCGACCGTCAGCAGCGCTTCCGCCACGATCGCGCCCGCCAGTGCCTGGTGCGCGCGGCTGCGGGAGATGCCCGGTAGCTTCGCGCGCTTCGACGGCGGCAGCGCGGCGAGCCGCGGGATCCAGGCGCGCAGGTCGTCGAGCCGCAGCTCCTTGCACTTGTTCGGGCGCGCCCCGGCCAGCCGCGCGAGCTGCTGCAGCACCTTCGAACAGCCGACGACCCGCGGGTCGTCGACGTCCGCGGCACCCAGCGTGGTGGTCACGACGTCGAGCGCGTGCGCACGCAAGGCCTTGACCTGCCTGGTCGACACGCGTTCGCCCGGCAGCCAGTCGCGGGTCATCGATCGCGCGCCCAGCGGCAGCGACCGCGCGAACGTGGCCTGGTCGCCGCTGCCCGCGGCCAGTTCGACCGTGCCGCCGCCGATGTCGAGCACCAGCAGCGGCCCGGCGTCCGCGCCGAACCAGCGGCGGGAGGCCAGGTAGGTCAGTTCGGCTTCGCGGCGGCCGGAGAGGAAGCGCAGCTCGACGCCGGTTTCGCCGGCGACGTGCCGGACGACGTCGGCCGCGTTGGCGGCGTCGCGGATCGAGGACGTCGCGAGCGGGTAGATGTGGCTCACGCCGTGGCGGTACGCCGTGGTCATCCCCGCGGCGACGGCGGCCGTGACGGCGGTGATACCGCGGGCGGAGAGCCGGCCGCGGTCGTCGAGCTCGCGATCCAGGCGCAACCGCGTCTGGTGGTTCAGCAGCGGCTCGCGGGGCGAACCGTCCACCGGGACCACCACCAAGCGGGCACTGAACGACCCGACATCCAGTACGCCCACCGCGGGCTCTTCGATTTTCCGCACGACCCGGCGCACCTCACTTCCGGACGAAGGGATATCCCCGGTTCGACTGCTCGAAACACGCAATACTGCCCGAAATCGCCGAGATCTGCCGGTGATTGACGACTTTGACCGCTCCGGACGGGCCTTATTGACGCGAAGGTCACAGTGGGATAAGCCGATCGAGTGAACCGTAGCACCCTGGACACGATTCGGTAACGCTCGCCCGCCCGATCCCGACTCATCGATGTGCGGCAGGAAAACGTGGGCGAGCAGCACTCGAAGCTCGTACGGCCGGCCGCCGCCGTGCTCGCGGTGGTGGCCGGGCTCGGCTGTGTCCTGCTCGGCGCCACGGCGGTGCTCACCCCGGGCGCCCCGGCCGGCCCCGGTACGGCCGTGGACCGGCCCGCGACCGTCGGCGCCGGCGTCCTGCCGGCCGCGCTCGCGATCCCCGACCTGGGCCTCGCGCTGAGCCACCTGGTCGACCTCGGCCACGTCGGCGGTCGCCGGGAGCAGCCCGGCACGGCGCTGGGGGTCGGCTGGTTCGCCGACGGCCCGGCCCCCGGCGCCCCGGGCGTCGCCGTGCTGTCCGGTCACCTCGGCTTCGGGTACTCGAGCGGCGCGTTCGCCCGCCTCGGCACGCTGAAGCCGGGCGCCGCGGTCGTCGTGCGCGACGACGAAGGCCGCGAGGCCCGTTTCGCGGTCCGCAAGACCGCGTCGTTCCCGCCGGACGAGCCGGACAGCACGCTCGTCGCCCCGGAGGGACCGGGCCCCGAGCTGCGCCTGATCACCAGCGACGGGACCCACGACCTCGCCGGGATCGACTCCCCGCGGATCGCCGTCTACGCGGTCCCGGTCTGACGCCCGGTCGCGGGTGTAAGATTAGGGGCGCCCGCGGGGCCGCAAGAGTGAATGGGGGCGACAGGGGGGCAGCGCCCCCCACAAAGGGAGGGG